>CBRGOK010000071.1:0-10319 GCA_967798035.1 uncultured bacterium | reverse complement strand
CGTGGACGAGTTGGAACTGGGCGATTCCCGCGGCGATCACCGGGCTCGCCCGCTGCTCGGCGTGAATCCACGCGACGAGCTCCCTCATCATGCGCGGCACGTCCTGCGGCGGAGGAGGGACGTAGATCGTCTTCATCGTCTCGAGGTCGACGATGTAGTTCTGGACCGAGCGGTACTCGCCGGGCAGCGCCTTCTCCCCCCGGACGCCGCGGACGAGGCGGCGGTGGATCTCCCGGATCGTCTCCTCCCGGATCGGCTCGCGGCTGCCGAGGTAGCCGGCGACGTACTGGAAGGCGTCCCGGTAGTTGAGGAGCTCGCGGGCGTCGTCCCGGTCGGCCTCGGAGACCTCCTTCCCGTCGAGGAGGCGTTCCGACTGGTCGAGGGAGAGGCGGGTCCCCTCGATGTGGGTCGAGTGGTGGGCCTCGAGGAGGAGGGCGCGGTCGCGCTTCTTCGAGACCCACTCGTCGGAGAGCTTCCCCGCGTCGAGGAACCCCCGCGCGCGCTCGATCTTCGTCAGCGCCGCGGTGATCGCGTCCGTGATCCGGTACTGCGGCCGGAAGGCCCCGCGGTCCTCCCTCCCTCCGGGGAGGGGTCTCGCGGTCTTCGACTCGCGCCTCTCGGTCAGGGGAGGAACTTCTCCGGGTGCTTGAGCTTTTTCGGCAGGTACTCGGCGATGACGTAGTTCAGCCCCCACTTCGCGAGGGCCTGCTGCTCGGCCCGCACCCCCATCTTGAGCATGTGTTCGATCGCGGCCTGCCAGGGCTTGTGCGCCTGGAAGAAGGGGTCGTTCTTGAGGGCGTCCTTCGCGCGCTTGACGTCGACGTCCTGGAGGGGGTGGGTCGCCTCCTGGAGCTTGAAGTCGACGATGTCCTGCGGGGTCACCCCGAGGTAGCGCGCCTGGGGCACGCAGAAGAACTGGTTGATGTGGGCGGCGTTCCCCGACCCCACCTTGAGGGTGCGGTAGATGTTCGAGATCCCGTAGGGGTCGCAGTCGACGAAGGCGTAGACGGGGAGCTTCCTCTCGTCGGCGAGCCGGCGGATGAAGCGGCGCGTCGCCCGCGTCGGGACCCCGGCGGTCTCGACGAGGATGCAGTTCGCCGACCTCCAGTACTTGTGGTAGTTGAGCCGCTGGAACATCCCCCCGGTCTCGATCGCGAGGAGGAAGTCCGCCTTCGTCTCGAACCCGAGGTGCTCGACGGAGTGGGGGATCGTGTACCCGCCGCTCCCCATGTTCGCGCAGTCGGTCCGGATCGGTCTCCCCGTCTCGGGGTCGCGGTCGATCACGACGAGCGTGCCGACGACCGTGCCGCCGTGCTCCTCGGGGTAGAAGCGCAGCTGCTCCCGGGTGATCCCCTCGAGGGAGAACATCGCCTCGATGTCGTCCATCACCGCGTCGCTCTCGGGCTGCTCGTCGAACTTCGCCTCCTGCCAGTTCTTCGAGACGTAGTACGCCTCCCGCTTCGTCGCGAAGTCGTCCTCCCCGACCATCTCCTTCGAGAGGGCCATGAGGCGCAGCGTCTGCGCGAAGGTCTTCACGGTCCCGACCGTCAGGGTGCGGACGGAGCGGCCTCGCCCGAGCTCGAAGAACCCGGTCCTCGGGTCGTAGCGGACATTCCCGAGCGATCGGGTCGGGAAGCGGACCTCGGGCTTCCCCTTCTTCTTGATCGTCCCGTGGATCGAGGAGGCGGTACCCGTGATGCAGGCGACCGTCTTCTTGTCGATCCCGTCGCCGCCGTCCCGGATGCGTTTGGTCTTCGTCGCCATGGTGCCTGCGCCTCCGTCAGTCGAGCTGGCGGCTCTTCTCGAGCGTCTCGGTCAGGATCGCCACCGTCTTCTCCCGCTCCTTGTCGTCGAGGCCGAGGATCTCCTGCAGGCCGATGCCGATGTGGGGGATGTACTTCTCGATGTAGGAGCGCTTGCGGAACTCGTCGACGAGCTTGCGCCCCTTGCGGAGGTAGGTCGCCAGCCGCCGCCCGACCTCCTGGAGCGCGAGGCGGATCTCGCGCGCGATCTCGGGATAGCTCGCGATCGCCTCCTTCGACTCCGAGGTGAAGGGGACCCAGACGGAGGCCATGTGGATGAAGAGGACGGCCGGCCCCACGGGGAGCGCCCCGCGGGGCTGCTGGAGGCCGTAGGCCTTCCAGTTCGTCGCGATCACCGACTTCGTCACCGCGCAGGCCGACTGCTGGTAGAGGAGGGGGACGCGGTTCGCGAAGCGCAGGAGCCGGACCGGCTCGTCCGCCTCGGCGAGGAGGGACTCGTCCGCCTTCTTCTTGGCGGTCTGCCGGATCTTCCCGCTCGCCTCGTCCACCTCGACGCCGAACCCCCCGGGCTTGCCGTAGGCGAGCCCGACCTCGATCGCGAAGGGGTTGCCCCGGTAGACGGAGGGGGAGCGGCTCGCCGCCGAATAGAAGTCGGCCTCGACCTCCTTCTTCAGGCCCGCGAGGATCCCCGTCTCGCCGATCGGGGCGATGCAGTCGGTCGGGGGGGCCATGATCTTCGTCGTCGCGATCGCGCGGTGGAGCTTGTCCGCCTCCTCCCGCGCGATGCGCTTCGGACGCGCGTTGGGCTGGAGCCCCGCCGCGGCGCAGATCTCCTGCGCCGTCTTCTGGCCGACCCGGCAGAAGTCCGCCTGGAGGAAGCCGACGAGCCAGTGGGAGTTCGTCTCCTGGAGCATCTTCTGGAGGGCCCCCAGCTCGACGCCGTGGGGGTGGGGGCGGATCGCGCGCACCTCGCGCGGGAGGCTCTCGCTCCCCCGCTCGTAGATCCGCGTCTCGCCCCCCGGGTCGAGGTAGACGAGCCGGGTGTGGGGGTTCGCGACCGCCGTCTGCCGCAGGTACTCGTCGACGGAGCGCGCCCCCTTCAGGTACTCCCCCTGCAGCTCGATCTCGACCCTCGTGCCGTGGTCCGGGGTCCAGTCGATCTCCTCGTCCTTGAGCGCGATCGGCTCGTTCTTCTTCGTGTCGATCGTGATCTCGAATCGGTGGGCCTTCTTCCCCTTGCCGATCTTCGACACGATGACGACGGGCTTGCCGGTCGTCAGCTGCCCGTACATCCCGGCCGCCGAGATCCCGATCCCCTGCTGGCCGCGCTGCTGCTTCAGGGTGTGGAACTTCGAGCCGTAGAGGAGCTTCCCGAAGATCCGGGGGATCTGCTTGCGGACGATCCCGGGGCCGTTGTCCTGGACGGCGATCCGGAAGCGGTCCTCCGTCCCGGCGACGGGGGCGATCTCGACGGCGAGGTCGGGGGGGAACCCCGCCTCCTCGCAGGCGTCGAGGGAGTTGTCGACCGCCTCCTTGACCGCCGTCAGGAGCGCCTTGCGGGGGTGGTCGAAGCCGAGGAGGTGTCGGTTCTTCGTGAAGAACTCGGCGACCGAGATCTCCCGCTGGCGCTCGCCGAGCTCCTCGGCGGTGACGCGCGTCCGGGGCGGCGTCGCGGCGGGGGGAGCCTCCGGGGCAGCCGCTCCATCTCCCCCCCCCTTCGGCTCTTCGGAGTCGGGGGGCCGCGCCTTCGCCGATCGGTCCTTCTTCCCCTTCGGCGCCGACGCCTTCCCCCCTTCCGGCCGCGCCTTCGCGGCCGGTTTCTTCCTGCTCGGGCGCTTGGCGACCACGGCGGTCGAGGACTCTTCGGGGAACAGGGGGAGCCCGTCGGCGGGCCGAGCTTTCTTCACGCGGTCTTCTCCCGCCCCCGCGGCCCCGGGCTCCCACCCGGCGCGGGGGCGCGCATCTATAGCGGAACGGCCGCGCTTCGCAACGGGCCCCTGCCGCCGCCGTCCACCCCGCGCCCCGTCAGGGTCGGATCGTGGCGACGGTCGCGTTCGAGACGCGCCAATAGGTCCCGCCGGGATCGAGGACGATCCCCTGGAGGAAGACCGGGACGTAGAAGAACGTCGGCGCGATCCCGGCGAGGGGGAGGGTCACCGAGAAGTCGCCGGTCCCGGAGAGGTTTCCCGAGAGGAGGGGGAACCAGTTCACGGGGTCGATCAGGATCTCGCCGAGGAAGAGCGGACCTCCCGCCTGGTAGCCGGGCGCCCCCGAGGCGGCAATCAGGAAGGGCGCCCCGGGCGGACCGTTCGAGAAGGAGACCGTGGCGGAGCCGGCCGGCGTAAACGTGCCGGTCACGCGAAGGACCGGAAGCGGCGTCGGATTGAGGATTATTCCGTTCCCCGCCGTGGCGGGGCCCGGGTTGCAGAGGATGGGGACGCTGCATCCGCCGAGGACCGGGATCGAGTGCACTTCAACGACCGTCGGGCTCACCGCCACGATCCCCGGACCGGGAGAACCGGGGAGGGGGACCGGCCAGGCGGCGGGCAGGGCCGCTCCCCCGCGGATGAGCGAGGTCGAATCCCCCGAGACGCGGATGAAGCCGACGGTGGCGGCGACTCCGGCTCCCCCGTTCCCGCAGACGGCGAGGGGCGGCGGACAGCAGGTCGCCCAACCTCCCTCGACGTCCGAATCGGCGATCCACGTCGAATCGCCCCCGAAGAAACCCAATCCTCCGCTGGGCGCCACGAAGAGACCCTCGCAATTCGCAACGCCGTTGCCCCCCTTGACGAAGCATCCGGCGAGGTGGATTCGGGCCCCGACGCTGGTGAGCGCGGGACCGCCTTGGGGGGTCACGTAGGTCGCGGAGCCATTCCCCCCGAAAAGGGTCGAGCGGAAGGCATGCACCTCCCCGTCGTAAACCTCCATCGCCGGCCAGTTGACGTAGCCGAGGATCGTCACGTCCGCCAGCGCAGCCCGCGTGGTCGATCCGAGTACCCTCAACGTCGTGTCGAAGATGCCGCTCGGCAGGAACTGCATCCGGTCGACGTAGACGACGGAGGCGGGCGGGACGGGGCCGATCTCGGTCCGGAATACGCCCGGCAATCCGATCGTCGGGTTGACGATCGTCGTGTTCGCGGCCCCCGCTCCGAGGATCCGTAGCCCCTTCCCGCTCAGGACGAAGTGAGAGTACGTCCCGGACTGGACGAGGAGGACGTCGCCGTCGGAGGCCGCGGCGATGGCGGGAGGGATGTCGGTGAAGTTGACGCCGGGTCCGCCGTTGTCGTCGACGACCCAGATGTTCTGGAGGAGGAGCGCCGGCAGGGCCAACCAACTCATGAGCGACTCCTTGAGCCCCCGCCGAGGGGCGCGGGGTCCAGTCTACGCGGGTAGGAGCGGCCGTCCATTTCCCGTGCGGGCGCCCGTCGGGACCCCGGTCGCTCCGCCGGCATGTCCTTGCCGCCGCACCCCGTCCCGGCCCCTGGATTCCCACCCCTCCACCGCGGGCGGCGCCGCGCCGCGCCCCCCGGGGCGTCCGGCCTCACCTCGGCGAGCCGATGTAGACGAACGGGGCCTAGAAGAAGGGGTGCGCCGAATCCACGGCCCCGGCCCCCTCCTCGCCCCACACGCCGCGCTTCGTTGCCGAGCGGCGCACCGCCAACTTCGCTTCCCGGAGGGCCCGCGAGGGAGGGAGCCCCTCGACGAGCGCCCTTCGATAGAAGGCCTGCATCGTCTCGACCGCCGTCCGTTCCTCCACCCGCCACAGGCTCGCGACGACCCCCCGCGCTCCCGAGTAGAGGAAGGCCCGCGCCATCGACTCCACCCCCTCGCCCGCCCTCACCGCGGGCCGGGAGGTGCCAAGGTGACGCCCTCCCCGCGGTGTTTCCGGAAGAGCCGGTCGACCAACTCCTCGAGCTTGGGCTTGGTGGCAGGATTGAACCGGTGCGCGACCATCTCCTCCCGGATCCTCTGCCGAGACCAGGGGGAACGCAGGATGCGCCAGTAGGCCACCGTCACACCGGCCCGGTGCGTGCCCGCATCGCAGTGCACGAGGAGGGGCTGGTTCTCGGGATCGGACATGAGGGCGTAGGCCCATTCGATTTCGTCCTCCGAGAGGACGTGGTCGCTCCCGGGCCAATCCGCCTTCCAGTACCGCACGCCGAGCTGCCGCACGAGTTTCTCCTCCCTCTCGTCCTCGGCGTCGGAGTGCACCAGGTTGAGGACCGCATGGAGCCCGTACGACTCGATCGCGGAACGAAGTTGGTTCGGGCGCAGTTGCCCGGACCGATACAGGACACCGGGCTCGACCACGTCGAAATTGCGCCAGAAGAAGAAGTAGTGCGCGTGCCGGACGACGAGGAGGAGGACGAGGGCGCCGCAGACCCCGGCGGCAGCGACCCGCGCCCGACCCTTGCGGCAGGCCATGGGTCACGCCCCCGGCCCGACGGATCGGGCGCCGGGCGAACTGTCCGCCAAGGGCTCGCGCGTCCGGGAGCCGGGGAGGAACGCACCCGCAGCGTCTCGGACGAGCTCCGCGGTTCCCTCCGCGAGAGCACCGAGGGGCGTGAACGGGACGAGTCCTGAGCCGGGGAGGAGAGCCACGCCGGTGGGTCGGAGGGCCCATGGTGGGGCCCGCGACCTTTACGAGTGGTTAAGGAGGAACGGCCCCGGGCACCTCGTGCAGGATGCGACCGATCCCCCGGCACCCGTCCCTCCCACGTCCGAAGCCGGGCGCTACGGGGAGGGGACGAGAAACGTCCGTCGCGGCTCGGCATCCGGGCGCCCGGGGGGGGAAGGCTCGAGAACGGCAAATCCAGGCTCCTCGATGCAACCCCCTTCCGTGAGGACAGAGCCCGAGCCTCTGTGGGATGCCCGAACCCCTCGCCCCGGGGAGTGGTCGGGCCATGGGCTCGGGGGGACGCTCCTCGCAGATCCCGGACCCCCGAGCCGCTCGATCCTCGACCGGCTCCCCTCACGCCGCGACTCGGGGCACGGATCGGGACGGGACCGGGGACTGTCGACCGAACTCTGGGTGGACCCGCATCGGGCGCGACCATGAACAGACTCCCCGCCGTCCGGATCGCCTCCTCTCGACTCCTCCTCGTCCCCCTCGTGTCCGCCGTCGCCGTCGCCCAGACCTATCCGATCTGGACCTTCGACGGCGTTCCCGCGGGCGGCATCGGCAGGTCGGTGGCGAACGCGGGAGACGTCGACGGGGACGGGATCCCCGACTCCGTCCTCGGCGGAACCCAGATCGTGAGGGTGCACTCGGGCGCGTCGGGCGCGCTCGTTCACTCCCTCCTGCCTCCCTCGCCCCTCGCCAGCGGATACGGGACCTCGTTCGCGGGAGTGGGCGACCTCAACGGGGACGGCCGGTCGGAGTTCGTCGTCGGGGCCCCGCTGTCCAACAGCGTCTCCCTGGTGAACGGGGAGGCGTTCGTCTATTCGGGATCGACCGGCGCGATCCTCTTCACGTTCACCGGCGGCGGGGGCCAGCAGCTCGGCAGGTCGGTCGCCGGGCCAGGGGACGTGAACCTGGACGGGGTTCCCGACGTGCTCGCGGCCGGCAGCGGCCTCGTGCGCCTCTTCTCCGGTGCGAATGGCTCGATCCTCGTTTCGCTGTCGGGGCTCTCGCCGCAGGCGGTCGCCACCGGGGTTGGAGACTTCAACGCAGATGGCCTCCCCGACTTCGCGGTCGGACAGCCCGGATCCCCGGGATTCCCTCCTCTCGCCTCGGGTCCCGTCACCCTGCGCTCGGGGGGGGGCGGGGGAGTCCTCCTGACGATCCCCCCGCCCTCGTCGCCGGGCACGGCGGACTTCGGCGCCGCGCTCGCGGCCGCGGGAGACGTGAACGGCGACGGCGTCGGCGACCTGATCGTGGGCCAAACCGACGTTCCCCTGCTGGGCGGACCTGTCGGACCGGGGATCGCGCGCGTCTACTCCGGGGCGACGGCCGCGCTCCTCTTCACCTTCCCCGGATCCGCGACCGGCGACGCGTTCGGATGCTCGGTCGCCGGTCCACGGGACCTCGATGGCGACGGGATCCCCGACATCCTCGTCGGGGCACGCCAGGGAGCGTCGCTGCCGGGCTATGCGAGGGCGTTCTCTGGCGCGACGGGTTCCTTGATCCTGACGATGAGCGGCGCCACTGCGGGCGACGGGTTCGGAACGGCCGTCGCTTCGGGCGGCGACCCGAACGGGGACGGCGTTCCCGATTTCATCGTCGGCGCCCCGGGGGCCGACCCGGGGGGAGCGACGAACGCCGGCCAGGTCCGCGTCCTCTCCTTCGTCGGGATCCCGCCGACGGGGACGATCCTTGGGACCGGCTGCCCCGGCTCGGGGAGCTCGGTTCCGCGGATCTCGATCTCGGGGGGCACGCCGAACAGCGCCGGGAACCCGGCCATCGCGGTCCACCTGTCGAACGCGCTCGGCGGGACGGTCGCGGCCCTGATCGTGGGGTTCAACGCCACGTCCTGGCTGGGGATCCCCCTCCCCGCCGACCTGGGGATCCTCGGCATCCCGGGCTGCTCGCTGCGGGTGTCGGCCGACGTCATCCTCGTGACGACGACGAACGGAGCGGGGCGGGCGGTCTTCCCCCATCCGACGCCCTCCGATCCGGCGCTGTCGGGGGCGACGGTGTACTACCAGTGGTTCGTGGTCGACCCCGGTCCGGCCCTCCTCCCGGGCGCGCTCAGCGCCGGACTCCAGCTCGGGGTTCTCTGACTCGGTCGTCCGGACGCTTCTGCCGCGGGGACCTTCCTGGCCCTGGCGAGGGAGCGGATCAGGCGAGCCCGGCGCCCAGGATCGTCCCCACGATCTTCCGGGCGTCGAAGTAGGTCTCCGCGAGCGCGCGCGCGGCGCGGCAGTGGCGCTCGTAGTCGGCGTTGACCGACTCGAGGGCCGAGGCCGCCTCCTCGATCGTGGAGAAGCGGAACATTCCCTCCCCGTTCGGGAGGAAAGTGCTTCGTCCGGTGTGCTGGACGACGGCGGGCTTCCCGCTCGCGAGGTAGCAGACGGTGCGGTCGCTGACCCAGGCGTTCTGGGACCGGATCGTCGAGGGCTTGGCGCACGAGAACTCCCCGCGGGAGCCCTGGATGTAGGTCCGGTACATGTCGGGCGTGCGGGCGACCTCCCGGGAGTGGCGGATCTGCCAGCCGCGGCTCTCCAGGTCGCGCCGCTCCTCGCCGTCGCCGTCGGCGAGGTAGACGGCGAGCTCGAGGGGCTGGGAGGTCCGGCGCGGGAGATCCGCGAAGTCGAGGAACGCGACCCGCTTCGTGTTCTCCCAGAGGACCTCCTTCCCGTTGGTCTTCTCCCTCACCCACTTGCCCGACCACCAGCCTGCGACGGTCGTGAACCTCGGCGCGCCGGGGTCGTGGACGTAGGGCCACCAGTCGAGGCAGACCGGCGGCCGGATGTGGATCCAGTCGAGCCCGCAGTCCGGGAAGGTTGCGACCGGCGTCCCGACGGTCTCGCCGATCGTGAAACTGACGTCGTGGCGGGGCACGGAGAGCTGTCCCGTGCTGATCCAGAGCTGGAGGAGGCCCGGGTCGATGTCGACCATCGCCGTGCGCCGGAACCGGGCGAAGAGGCCCGGGTCGATCGCGTAGTGGAAGTTGAGGAGGAGGTCCGTCCGCCGGAAGACCTCCTCCGCCTCCGGGGCCGTCGGGTGGAGGAACTCGAGCGGGCCTCCGCCCCCTCCCTCCTCCTCTCCGCCGCAGTAGAGGATGAACTTCCCCTCGAAGCCGAAGCGCTGCGCGCGCTCGAGGAAGGTCGAGAGGATGACCGCGTCCTTCGACCGGTCGCGCTTGTGCTTGAGATGCTCGAGCCAGTAGACGTCGCACCCCGCCTGGCGCAGGCCGAGCAGGTACTGGAGGTAGACCCAGAAGTGCCCGCCCCCCTCGGGGAACCCCGCGACGTTGTGCGCGGAGAGGACGACGGTCGTCATCGGGATTCCGACGGGAGGTCGCGGAAGCCGAGGAGCTCGATCCCCCGTTCCGCGAGGGCCTGTCGGACGGCGGGATCGCAGAGGGTGCGGAGCTCGATCTCGCGCTCGGAGGAGTAGCTCGACTTGAGGTCGGGGCCGACGTACCCCGGATGGCAGCACAGCTCGGTCACACCCTCGCGGGCCTCCGCATCGAGCAGCCGGAGCAGGCCCTCGACGCCGATCTGCTCCGGATGGGACTCGCCGCCCCAGCGACCGTAGAAGCTCGACACGCAGCGGACCTGCGACTGCCAGCGCAGGGGGCGCCCGCAGCGCGCGGCCGCCTCGAGGAAGGAGGGGAGGAACCGCGGATTGCGGTGGACGTTGTGGTGCGAGTCGATGTGGGTCGGGGGGCGGCCGACCAGCGTCTCGAAGCGCCGGAGCTGGCGGAGGATCTCGGCGAGACAGTCCCCGGCGGCGGGGGTCGGGCCCTTCCCCTCGCCGTCGAGCTGCACGTGGAGGCCGACGCTGAGATCCGGCGCGATCCGGTCGAGCGCGGCGGCCCGCCCGCTCCAGGGGGTGTCGACCATCACGCTCGTGCTGGTCAGGATCCCGCAGCGGTTCGCCTCGAGGAT
>CBRGOK010000070.1:0-10465 GCA_967798035.1 uncultured bacterium | reverse complement strand
CCCGACTCCCTCCTGGAGCTGACCGACCGCGCGCTCCTCGCGAGGAGCGCGGCCCAGCTCGCCTTCGCCCTGCGCCGGGGCGGGGACCGGCGGCGCGCGCAGCGCCTCGGCCGCCTCCACGGGATCTTCCGGACGGGCGGGGCGGCCGGCTCGCGTCGCGCGGGCGGCGAGGCTTCCTCGGGCGGGGGCTGAGGGGTCGATCTCGCCGGCCGGCTCCGCCGCGGGCGAGAGGACCCCCTCGATTCCGGATCGTCGGCGGGAGGAGAGCAGACCGCGCTCGAATGAACGCGCTCGCGAGCTACCTCGACTGGAGGCACCTCGGGATCTTCGCCTACCTCTTCGCCTGCGGGATCGGCTTCCCGGGGGCGGAGGAGATCGCGCTCCTGTGGGGCGGCCTGATCGTCCACGCCCAGATCTGGACGTACGGGAGGGAGGCAGGCCTCGCGTGGACGGCGACGACCCTCGTCTGCCTCGCGGGGATCGTCGCCGGGGACGCGACCCTCTTCTGGCTCGGGCGCCGCTACGGGCGCCGCGTCCGCCTGCTCCGGCCCTTCCGCCGCCTGCTCCGGCCCCGGCGGATGCGCAGGGTCCGGGAGTTCTTCCACCGCTACGGCTCCGGGGCGATCTTCATCGCCCGCTTCCTCCCCGGGATCCGCGCCGCGGCCTTCTTCACGGCGGGGTGGACCGGGATGGCGGCGTGGCGGTTCCTCCTCTGGAACGCGGTCGCGGCCATCCTCTCCGTCCCGATCGGGGTCTGGATCGGCTACTTCTTCGGGGAGCACGGCAAGACCATGCTCCGCCGGATCGATCTCACGATCGGAGCCGTCCTCCTCCTCGCCTTCGCGGGCTTCCTCCTCTGGAGGCACCTCAGGGCCCGGCGGACGCCGGCGGCGCCGGCCCCTCCGACGTAGGGGCGCGCTCCTCGGGAGCGCCCGCGCGCGCCTCCTTCGGGGCCGGGGGGGCCGCCCGCGCGGCGAGCGCGCGCTGGAGGATCGCGACCGTCTCCTCCCCCGAGCGCGCCGCGGCGGCGCGCTCGATCACCCCTGCGCGCTGCGCGATCCAGGCGACGTCGCCGAGGATCCTCGGGCGCAGGGCCGGATTCGTGGCGGGGAGGAGGAAGAGAAAGGCGAGGCCGACCGGCCGGCCGTCGATCGCCTGGAACTCGACGCGCCCGCGCAGCCGGAGCACGGCGAGGAGGGGCCGGCCGAGGTCCTCGAGGATCGCGTGGGGGACGGCGACCCCCCCTCCGATCGCGGTCGAGAACTGCCCCTCGCGGCGCTCGACCTCGCGCAGCGCCGCCTCCGGATCGAAGTGGGGGTGCTGGGAGTGGAGGTGGGAGAGCCCGCAGGCGAAGGCGTCCGAGCGGTCCGCGGGGACGAACTCCGGCACGACCGCGGTGGGGACGAGCAGGTCGCCGAGCCCGGTCCGCTCCTCGCGGTCGAACTCGTCCTCGAGCCGGCCGACGACCGTCTCGACGATGTCCTCGAGGCAGACGATCCCCTCGACCCGGCCCTCGCGCCCCCGCACGAGCGCGAGGTGGGCGCCCCTCCCGCGCATCCGGGGGAGGGCGCGATCGAGAGTCGTCTCGGGGGACATCTCGAGGAGCTCGCGGCGGAACCGCATCAGGTTCGGCTCCCGCCCGAGCGGGAGTCCCCGCAGGAGGAGGTCCTTCATGTGGAGGAGGCCGACCGGGTCGTCGAGGCCCGTCGCGACGAGGGGGTAGCGCGTGTGGCGGGCCGCCCGGATGACCTCGAGGTTCTCCTTCCACGGCTTCGTGAGGGCGACGTAGGCCACCCGCTCGCGCGGCACCATCACCTCCCGGATCGTCCGGCTCCGGAACCGGAAGGCGTTGTCGATGATCGCGTAGACGGCGGGGTCGAGGACGCCGCGCTCGCGGGAGGAGGCGAGGAGGTAGCGCAGCTCCTCCTCGGAGTGCGCCGTTTCGGCGAGGGCCTGCGTCGGGAAGCCGGCGAGCCGCAGCAGGCCGTTCGCTCCCGCGTTCAGGGTGACGAGGAAGGGGTAGAAGGCGCGGTAGGACCACCGCAGCGGCCGGACCGACAGAAGCGCCGTCCGCGCGGGCGCAGTGACGGCGAGGATCTTCGGGACCTGCTCCCCGAAGACGACGTGCGAGGCGACGACGAGGATGAAGGCGAGGGCGAGGGAGACCCCGTGGGGGACGCGGACCCCGTCCGCGCCGAGGAGGGCGAACCCCTTCGCGACGAGCGCCGCGACGGCGGGCTCGCCGATCCAGCCGAGGCCGAGGCTCGCCGCGGTGATCCCGATCTGGCAGACGGCGAGGTAGGCGTCGAGGCGCGGCAGGACGTGCGTCGCGAGGAGCGCGGCCTCGCGGCTTCCTCTCGCCTCGAGCTCCCGCACGCGGGTTCCCCTCACCTTCACGATCGCGAACTCGGCGAGGACGTAGAACGCGTTCAGCGCGATGAACGCGATCGCGATCGCGAGGCCGAGGAGCGGAGAGACACCCCTCCGGGGGGGGGACCCGGCGGAGTATCGGGCGCGCGCTACCGCGGGGCGAGGGCGGCGTCGATCCGGGCGCGCACCGCCGCGACGGCGCCGGCCGCGGCGACCTTCTCGATCCCCTCCGCCCGCCGCTCCTTGATCTCGACCTTCCCGTCCTTCGCGTCGCGGCCGACGACGAGCCGGACCGGGAGACCGACCAGGTCGGCGTCCTTGAACTTGATCCCCGGGGAGAGGGGGCGGTCGTCGTAGGCGGTCTCGACCCCGGCCTCCGCGAGCCTCCCGTAGAGGTCCTCCGCGACGGAGCGCTGCGCCTCGTCCTGGACGTTCACGCACACGAGCATCGCGTGGTAGGGGGCGATCGCCGCCGGCCACCTTATCCCGGCGGCGTCGTGGTTCTGCTCGACGGCGGCCGCGGCGACGCGCGAGACGCCGATCCCGTAGCAGCCCATGACGAAGGGCCGGAGCTCCCCGTCCGCGGCGGCGAAGGAGGCCCCCATCGCCTTGGAGTACTTCGTCCCGAGCTTGAAGATGTGCCCGACCTCGATCCCGCGCGTCTCCTCGAGCCTCCCCTCCGCGCACCGCGGGCATCCCTCCGTCGCGCGCGCCTTGCGCAGGTCGCGGAACTCGGGCTCGGGGAAGTCGCGCCCGAGGTTGACGTCCACGCAGTGGACGTCCGTCTCGTTCGCGCCGCACAGCGTGTTCCCGAGCCCCTTCGCGGAGGGGTCGGCGAGGATCCTCGCCTTCAGGCCGATCGGACCGGCGAATCCCGGCTCGGCCCCGCTCACGCGCCGGATCGTCGCCTCGTCGGCCATCTCGACGGCCAGCGCCCCGAGGGCGTTGCCGAGCTTCACCTCGTTCACCTCCTGGTCGCCCCGGACGAGGACGGCGACGACCTCCTCCTTCTCCTTGAAGAAGGCCCGGTAGAGGACCGTCTTCGTCATCTGCGCCGGGTGGAGCCCCGTGAACGCCGCCAGCTGCTCGACGCTCGTCATCCCGGGGGTGCGGACCCTCTTCAGCGGCCGGGGCGACCCGTTCGAGGGGGCCGCCTCGATCCGGGAGTCGGCCTTCTCGACGTTCGCGGCGTACCTGCACGCGGGACACCGCAGGATCGCGTCCTCCCCCGTCGCCGCGTTCACCATGAACTCCTGGCTCCCCGACCCCCCGATCGCCCCGGGATCCGCCTCGACGACGGTGAAGTCGAGGCCGCAGCGCGAGAAGGCCCGGCCGTAGGCCTCGTGCATCGCCCGGTAGGAGCGCTCGAGCCCCTCCTCGTCCGAGTCGAAGGAGTAGGCGTCCTTCATCAGGAACTCCCGCCCGCGCATCAGGCCGAAGCGCGGCCGGATCTCGTCGCGGAACTTCGTCTGGATCTGGTACAGCGTCAGGGGGAGCTGCTTGTAGGAGGTGACGAACCGCTTCACGAAGGTCGTGATCACCTCCTCGTGCGTCGGGCCGAGGCACAGATCCGCGTCCTTGCGGTCCTTCAGGTGGAAGAGGATCCGGGCCTGGAGGTAGCCGTCCCAGCGCCCGCTCTCCTCCCAGATCTCGCGCGGCTGGAGGACCGGCATCGCCAGCTCCTCCGCCCCCGCGCGGTTCATCTCCTCCCGGACGATCTCCGAGACCTTCCGGATCGTCCTCCACATCCAGGGGCCGTAGACGTAGATCCCGGCGGCGAGCTTCTGGATGTAGCCGCCGCGGGCGAGGAGGGCGTGGCTCGGGACCTCGGCGTCGGAGGGGACGTCCCGGAGCGTGACGAAGAGGGAGCGGGAGAGACGCATGCGGAAGCCGGGCGGCGCACGCTACCCAGGGGGGGGGAGCGCTCGCAACGAGGGGGCGAAGCGACCCACGTGGGTCGCGCCCGCCCGGCGAGGTCCGCTCAGCCGATCGTGACGAGGACCGTCAGGCTGACCGCGAAGGGGACCGGCGAGGAGCATCCTCCCGCGCCGAGGATGTCCCCCCCCTGGACGGCGACCGTCGCGCCGACGAGGGAGGGGTCGCAGGGGATCGTCGCCGGGAGGCTGGCGGAGCCGACGAGGAAGACGTCGAAGGTCGCGCCGATCGCGCAGGAGGCGGGCGGGCACACGGGGACGTTCGCCGGCTGGCCGATCCAGATCGCGGGAGTCCCCGTCAGCCCTCCGAGGTCGAAGGAGACCGACTGGCCGATGTCGGGGAGGCCGGACGGGACGAGCGTCACCGTTCCGCACTGCGTGCCGACGTAGCTGTAGACCCCGCCGTGATGGACGTTCAGCTGGAAGGCCCCGGTGTTCCCGCCGAACCCCCCGACCCGGACGAGGTAGGTCGATCCCGAGACGACCGGGACCGTCACCTCCGAGGTGAGCCCTCCGCAGGCGTCGTCGTTGCAGCCGAGGAGGCTCAGGGCGCCGCAGGCTCCGCCGAAGACCTCGATCTCCGAGTCGTACCCCGCGAAGCCGGGGGAACAGAGGGAGAAGGTCGCGTTGTCGGTGCAGGCCGGCGTGTAGGAGAACCAGACGTCGTTCTGCCCGTTCCCGCAGGACCAGAGCGGCGAGGAGGTCGTGGCGCCGACGGTGGAGGCGGCGGGGTTGAGCCCCTCCCCGATCTGGATCGCGCCCGCGCACTCGTCGTTCGGGAGGGCGGGCGGGGCGCAGGAGATCCCGAGCGTGAAGTTCCCGACCTCGCCGTCGAACCCTCCGACGCGCAGGAGGTAGGTCGTCCCCGCCGCCACGGGGACGGAGAGCTGCGAGCGGCCCCCCGGGCACGCGTCGTCGTTGCAGGCGAGGAGGTTGAGGGAGCCGCAGGTCCCCGAGAAGGCCTCGATCACCGTGTCGAAGTTCGCCGTCCCCCCCGTGCAGAACGAGAAGGTCGCGATCCCCGTGCAGGAGGCCGCGTAGGAGTACCAGACGTCGTTCAGGCCCGCCCCGCAGCTCCACGCGGGGGCCGAAGTGGTGGCCGCGGAATTCGTCTGGGGGGGATTCGTCCCGTCGAAGACCGCGATCGCGCCGGCGCACTCGTCGTTCGACGGCTGCGCGGCGAGGGGAGGGGCGATCGCGAGAAGGAGGAACCGACCGAGGAACCGGCCGGCGCGGAAGGTTGCGCCGGGCCGGGGGGAAGAGTCGCGCATGAGGGTGCTCCGGGGAACTCGGGAATAGAGCGGGGCCATTCTCCCCTCCCGGGTCGGCCCCGGTCGAGGGGGGGGGCCAGGACCGGGAGGGGGGGCTGGAAGGCGCCGATATTTCGACTATTCTGGAAGCGTGGAAACGAGAGACGCCCTCGGGGCCCTCGCGGCGCTCGCGCACGCGACCCGGCTCGCCGTCTTCCGGGCCCTCGTCCGGGCGGGGCCGGCCGGGGTCCCCGCCGGCGCGCTCTCGCCGCGCCTGGCGGTCCCCCCGGCGACGCTCTCCTTCCACCTCGCGGCGCTCGCCCGCGCGGGCCTCGTCGGCTCCCGCCGGGAGGGGCGCTCCATCCGCTACGCGGCGGACTTCCGCGCGATGCGCGCCCTCGTCGACTTCCTCACCGAGGACTGCTGCGCCGGGCTGCGGCCGGAGCGGAGGCGGCGGACCGCCCCCGCGCGCGCGGCCTCCCGGCCGAGAAAGGAACCATGAAGCGACTCCACGTCCACGTCGCGGTCGAGGACCTCGCGGTCTCGATCCGCTTCTACACCCACCTCTTCGGGGCGCCGCCGACCGTCGAGAAGGCCGACTACGCGAAGTGGCGGATCGAGGACCCCCGCGTGAACTTCGCCGTCTCGAGGCGGGGCCGGGGGAGCGGGCTCGACCACCTCGGCATCGAGGCGGAGTCGAGGGAGGAGCTGGCGGAGCTCGAGGGCCGGCTCGAGAGGGCGGGCGCGAGCCTCGCCCGGGAGACGGCGACGACCTGCTGCTACGCCCGGTCCGACAAGGCCTGGGCGAGGGACCCCCAGGGGATCGAGTGGGAGTCCTTCTTCACGTTCGGCGCGTCGGACTCCTACGGGGCGGAGGCGCCGCTCCGCGCCGGGGCGGAGCCCTCCGGAGCGGCTTGCTGCGTCCCGTCGGCGGAATCGGAGGCGTCCGGAGCGGCCTGCTGCGTCCCCTCGGGGGAGAAGGAGGGAGCGCGCCCCGCGGCCTCCTCCCGCGAGCGCGGAGCCTGATCGCCTCGGGAACCGCCCGATAGAATCCCTCGTCCGCGCGCGCCGCGCTGCGATGAGGGTCCCGCTTCTCCTTTCCGCTGCCCTGCTCCTCCCCCTCCCCCCGCAGGCGGGCTCGGGGTTCGCGGAGGCCGTTTCGCTGGCCGAGCGGGCCCTCGGCCTGGGGGATCTGGCGGGGGCGCGCCACTGGATCGAGAGGGCGCTCGAGCGCGACGCGAGGTCGCCACAGGCGTGGGACCTGCGCGTGCGCCTCGCGCAGGCCTCCGGCGACCGGGACGAGGCGACCTACTCGCTCCACCGCGAGCTCGCCCTCCTCCGCGCGCAGAAGGCGCCGAAGGGGGAGCAGGACGCGGTCCGCGCGCGGCTCCTCGCGACCGACCCGATCGCCCCGGACTTCCTCGACCTGTCGAAGGTCTTCGTCCGCAAGCTCGAGCCGATCGCCCTCCAGTACGAGAAGGAGCGCCGGCCCCACTCGGCGATCCGCGTCCACAAGCAGATCCTCGCCCTCGACCCCGACCTCGAGTCGAGCCGGGACGCGATCCAGCGCCTCGCCTCGGCGCCCGACCCGAGCCTCGCGCCCGACGCCAAGCCGAGGGACCTCCTCGAGGGGGTGTCCAAGGAGTGGATCCGCAAGCACGACGAGACGCACGCGACGTGGGAGGAGCGCTCGACGCTCGAGCGGGAGAACTACCTCACGGAGACCGACGCGGGGTACGAGGCGATGGTCCGCGCCGGGGAGGCGATGGAGCACATGAACGCCTTCTACCGGGCGTTCTTCCGCTACGGGACGCCCGAGAGCAAGAAGGCGGTCTCCCGGATCTCGCTCCGCATCTTCCGGACGAGGGAGGAGTACCTGAAGCTCGGGAGCGGTCCGCCGGCGAAGTGGAGCGGCGGGCAGTTCACGGGCGGGGCCGTCGAGACCTACGTCGGCGCGGGCGGCTTCCAGGAGATGATCGGGACCCTCTTCCACGAGGCCGCGCACCAGTTCGTCTCCCTCGCCACGAACGCGGCCGGCTGGCTGAACGAGGGGCTCGCCTCCTTCTTCGAGGGCTCCCGCATCCTCCCGAACGGGACGGTCGTCACGAACGAGCCGGCCGACCACCGCCTGATCCCGCTGGTCGAGAGGATGAAGAACGGCTGGATGGCGAGCGCGGCGGACGGGGTCGACCCCGAGGTGCCGGAGACGGTCCCGCGGACGGCGCCGACCTTCCGCATCGTCCTCGAGAACGAGTACGCGTGGGGCCCCGCCTGGTACGCGCCGACCTGGGGCGTCGTCTACTTCCTCTACAACTACCAGGACCCGGTCGACGGCCGCTTCGTCTACCGGAAGGCCTTCCAGGAGTTCATCGACGCCTCGGGCGGCCGGGTCGGGAAGGGGGCGGTCGAGAACTTCGAGAAGGTCGTCCTCGCGAATCCCAAGCCGGCGATCCGCGGGTTCAAGCGCCCCGCCGACGCGAAGGAGGTCCCCCTCCCCGCCACGATCGGGGACCTCGACGCGGTCTGGAAGGACTGGCTCGAGCGGCTCGCGCAGGAGCGCACGGGCCACGCCCCCCACGAGCGCCCCTACCTCCACTGGGCCCGCGCCGCCCTCCTCGACAAGAACCCCGAGGTGGCGGCGGAGCACTTCGAGAAGGGCCTCGCCGCCGGGCCGGGGGACGTCCCCCTGCTGACGGAGTTCGCCGACTTCCTCGCCGACCAGAAGAACACGGACCGCGCGACCGCCCTCGTGCTCCGGGCCCTCCAGGTCCTCGAGTCGGCCTCCCCGGTCGACGAGAAGGGGGTGCGGGACGCGGAGCGCCTCCTCGAGAAGTGGGACCCCCGGCGCTCGAGCCTCGAGCGGACCCACGCCGAGCTCGCCGCGGCGGCGAAGGCCCTCGTCGAGCGCTACGAGGCGGCCGGCCTGCCGCGCATGGTGATGGACGTCTCCTGGAGGCTCGCGACCCAGCACGACCTCCCGGAGCTCCTCGTCGCCTACCGCCGCGCGCTCGAGACCTCGCGCTTCTCCCTCCAGATCTGGGAGCTCGCCTACAACGAGAAGGACCTGGGCGGCTGGGCCGCCGTCGGCGAGTCCCCCTTCCGGGCCGAGGGGACCGACCTCGCGGCGAAGTCCGGCGAGTACGCCCCCGACCGCTACGACTTCAAGATCCTCACCCTCGACCGCGTCACCGGCGGGGACTTCTCGATGGAGGTCGACCTCCTCGCGGAGCGGGGGAAGTGCAACTTCGCCGGGCTCGTGTTCGGCCGCAAGGCCGCCTCCGACTTCCACGCCCTCGTCTTCTTCCCGGGGGTCTCGAAGGAGGGGACGGCCGGCTCGGGCTTCGTCGACCTCGCGACCTCCTTCGGCGGCTCCTTCAAGACCTGGCGCCACGTCCCGGTCGAGGTCGCGGCCGATCCGAAGGCGACCGCCGGGGCGCGCTGGCACAAGCTGCGGCTCGACGTCTCCGGGACCCTCGTCGACGCGTGGCTCGACGGGGCGTTCCTCGCGACCCACGAGTTCGGGACCCTCGACGTCCTGCGCGGGAGCTTCGGCCTCGTGATCGGGCCCGGCGAGGCGCGCTTCCGCAACGTCCGCTTCCTCGCCCGCGACGCGCGGGACCCCGCCTCGGCGATCGAGCGGAGCCTCCGGATGGCGAGGCTGCGCGAGGGGGACGGCCCCACGGACGGGAGCTTCCTCGGCGACGTCCCCCCCTTCCCGAAGGCCTCGGGCTGGATCCGCGGGAAGCGCGCGGCGTGGGAGGAGGTCGGGCCCGCGCCCCAGCTCCTCGTCCTCTGGAGCGTCGAGCAGAACGACCGCATCCCGATCGACGCCTGGCTGCGCGACCTCGCCGAGCGCCACGCCGAGGTCGGGCTCGAGATCCTCTCCGTCGTCTCCGGGACCGACGCGGCGCGCGCGGAGGGCTACCTCCAGGCCCATCCGCTCCCGGGCGCCGTGGCGGTCGACCGGCTCCAGGGGACCGGGATCGGGGAGACCTTCACGGCCTACTCGATCTCCCGGTTCAACCTCCCCCGCCTGCTCCTCCTCGACATCGACCGGACGGTGGCGTGGGAGGGGGACCCCGGCTTCGTCCTCGACGCCCCCTGGAGCCCCGGGAACGAGTCGTTCCTCGACACGCCGCTCTCCGAGCTGATCGAGAAGCGCCGACTCCGGGACCTCCGGTCGTGGCTGGAGCGCTGGCCGAAGGGCGGCCCCGCGCTCCACGACGGGGACGTCGCCGCGGGCGAGGCGATCCTCAAGGAGGCGGCGAACTTCGCCCCGCAGAGCGTCGCGGCGGCCGCCGACGCGAGCGGCCGCGTGGCGGCGGTCGCGAACGCGGTCCTATCCGTGGAGGCGACGGCGGCGGCCCTCGCGCGCGAGGAGCGGGACCCCGCGCTCGCCCTCCTCCTCGAGTGGGGGAAGCGGTTCTCGAAGACGCCCGACGCGAAGACGCTCGCGGCCCTGAAGCCGACCCTCGAGGGGAAGGTCGCGCGGGGCTGGGCCGAAGTGCCGAAGGGGATCGAGGCCTTCCGGAAGAGGAGCCGGAGGGGCGTCGACTGGACGGCCGCGGAGGAGCTAGTCGGGCGGCTGGAGGGCCTCGCGGGTCGCTTCCCGCGGGAGCTCGCCTCCGACCTGAAGGAGGCGATCGCGGCGAAGGACGCGGCGGCCTTCGACCGCCTCCTCGAGGAGCAGCCGACGCGGATCGCCCGCTGGCTGGCGCGGGAGCACTTCCGCTGGTGACGGAAACTGCCCCGGGTCCGTGTGGATCGGGCCCCCCCTCCCCCTGCGAAATCTCCCGCGGTCGGGCCCTTCGATGTAACCGCCCGCGTCTTTCCTTCCGGAGAACCCCGTGGTCCGTCCGGCGGGAAAGATCGCCTTCGACCCCGAGCGCTGCCCCTGGCGCTCCTGCGCCC
>CBRGOK010000069.1:0-10525 GCA_967798035.1 uncultured bacterium | reverse complement strand
GCGAGATCGGCTACCCGGCCGGGGTCGCCGACCGCCGGGTCGCGAGGTGCCTCGTCGTCGCCGACTTCGACCGGGACGGCTTCCCCGACCTCTACCTCCGCAACGCGCGCGACCGGGGGACGCTCTACCGCAACCGCGGGAACCGGAACCACCGCCTCGCCCTCCTCCTCGAGGGGACGCGGAGCGCCCGCGACGCGGTCGGCGCGCGCGCCACGTTCGAGAGCGGCGCGTCCCGCCAGGTCCGCGAGACCCGGGCGGGGAACGCCTTCCTCGGCTCGCACGAGCGCGCCCTCCGGGTCGGCCTCGGCGCGGAGGCGAGCGCGCGCGTGCGGGTGCGCTGGCCCTCCGGGCTCGAGGAGGACCTCGGCGACCTCGCGGCGGAGGGGGCCTACCGGGCGATCGAGGGGGAGGGACGGGCGCGCCCCGCGCACGGGTTCGCCGCGCCGTGATCCTCCCGCTCCTCCTCGCGCACGGGACCGGCGGAGAGGTCCCGACGTTCCGCGACGTCGCCGAGGAGGCGGGGATCCGGTTCGTCCACCGCGCGGGGACGGGGCGCGACCTCATCGTCGACATGACGGGGGCGGGCTGCGCGCTCGTCGACGTCGACGGGGACGGCGACCTCGACGCCTACCTCCTGAACGGCTCGCAGCTCGAGCCGCGCAAGGAGGGGGCGGACCTTCCGAACGGCTTCTTCCGGAACGAGGGAGGGCTGCGCTTCCGCGACGCGACGGCGGACTCGGGCCTCGGCGCGACCGGCTGGTCGATGGGGTGCGTCCTGGCGGACGCCGACGGGGACGGCGACCCCGACCTCTACCTCGCGCGCTACGGGCCCGACCTCTACTTCCGGAACCGGGGGGGCGGGAGGTTCGAGGAGGCGGCCGCCCGGGCGCGGCTCGGCGATCCCCGCTTCTCGGCCGGGTGCGTGCTCTTCGACTACGACCGGGACGGGGACCTCGACCTCTTCGTCGCGAACTACGTCGACTTCGACGAGCGCCTCCGGAAGGCGGGAGGGGACCTCGACGCCGAGGAGTTCGCCGGGTACCGGCAGCTCCCGCAGAACTTCTCCGGCGTCGGCTCCTCCCTCTGGAGGAACGAGGGGGACGGCACCTTCACGGACGTCACGGCGGGCGCCGGCGTCGCCTGGCCCGAGGGGAAGACCCTCGGGGCGGCCGCCGCCGACTTCGACGGGGACGGCTTCGACGACCTCTACCTCGCCTGCGACACGACGCCGAACGGGCTCTTCCGCAACCTCGGGGACGGGACCTTCGAGGACGTCTCCCTCTGGTCGGGGACCGCCCTCGACGCCGCGGGCCGGCCCCAGGGCTCGATGGGGCTCGCCTGGGGGGACGTCGACGGCGACCTCGACTTCGACCTCGTCGTCACGAACTTCGCGGGGGAGCCGGACACGCTGTACCGGAACCTCGGGGGCGGCTCGTTCGAGGACGCGACGGCGGCCGCCGGCCTCGCCTCGGCCGTGGAGCCCGTCGCCTGGGGGGCCGAGCTGTTCGACGCCGACCTCGACGGCGACCTCGACCTCTTCGTCGCGAACGGCCACGTCGTCGGGAACCTCAAGCGCCTCGCGGCGAAGACGATCCCCGAGGACTGGCTCCCGGGGTCGTTCACCCGCGCGAGCTTCTCCGGATCGTTCAAGCAGACGAACGTCCTCCACCTGAACGACGGCACGGGACGCTTCGCCGACGCGAGCGCCCGCGCGGGACCCGCCTTCCGCGAGGCGCACGTGGGACGGGGGGCGGCCTGCGGCGACGTCGACCGCGACGGGGACCTCGACCTCCTCGTCCTCGACTGCAACGGGCCCGCGCGCCTGCTCCGCAACGACCTCCCGCCGGGACCGGCCTGGCTGGAGGTGTCCCTCCGCGGCCGGCGCAGCCCGCGCGACGGGGTGGGCGCCGTCCTCCTCGCGCGCGCCGGGCAACGCCGCTACCTGCGGCAGGTGCAGGCCGGGGGCTCCTTCCTCTCGTCGAAGCCCCTCGAGGCGCACTTCGGCTTCGGCGCGCACGAGGGGCCCGTCGCGCTCGAGGTCCGGTGGCCCTCGGGCCTCGTCCAGGTGGTCGAGGGGATCGCGACGCGCCGGCGGGTCGAGATCGTGGAGGGGGAGTGAGACGCGGCGCCTTCTTCCCCCTCGCCCTCCCGCTCGCCTCCTGCGGAATGCTTCGCCAGATCAAGCCCGACTGGACGCTCGAGTCCGCGCAGGTCCGGCTGCGGGAGCATCACGAGGTCTTCGAGGCCGCGGTGACGGCCCTCGCGATCGACGCCTCGGGTCGCACCGCGGCGCTCGGCTCCTACGACGGGGCGCTCGCTCTCTTCGATCTCGAGGAGGGGGAACTCCTCGGCCCGCCGTTCCGCGCCCCGGGCGGCCGGGCCGGCGTCGCGGGGATCGAGGCGGGACCGGATCCGGGCGCGTTCGAGGCGCTCCTCTCCGACGGGCGCGTGGTCGGGCTGCGCGTGGGAACGACCCCGGTCGTGGCCGGGACACCGGGCCGCCCCTCGGCCGGCACCCCGAGGTGCCGGACCGTCCGGGGGGAAGGGGTGCGCGTCCGGGCGGCGGACCGAAGCGGCGAGGTCCTCCTCCCGGAGCCGAGGGCGACCGTGGCCGCGGTCCGGGGAGGGACCCTCGCGGTCGCCGCCGGCGCGAGCCCCGGAACCTACCGGCTGCGCGTTTTCGAGGGGGATCGGCTCGCCTGCGAGGCGGCGCTCGAGTCGATGGCGGTCTCGCTCGCCTTCCATCCGGACAGGGCCGAGATCGCGGTCGGGGGGAGCGGGCGAGTCGACGCGTTCGCCTATCCCTCCGGCGCCCGACTGTGGGGCCGGACGGTCCAGGGGTCGGCCCACGTCGCCTTCGACCCCAGGGGCCGCTACCTCCACATCCTCCACGGAGAGAACCTGACCCTCCTCTCCCCCGACACCGGCGCCGAGCTCGCATTGCTGTCCGCCCATCGATCCGCCTCCCTCGCGATCGCGGCGAGCCCGGATGGCGCGCTCCTCGTGACAGGAGGGACGCGCGGGGAGATCTGGGTCTGGGAGGTCCTCGGCGAGGTTCCGGCATCTCGCGGCGCGCCCTGAACCGTTGGTCCAAAAGCAGTTGGGCCTGGCTCTCCTCGAAGCGCGCCCGGCCTCCGGATGATTCATCCGAGGCCGTGAACGGACGGAGCGGAGGCGCGGTGGAGTACTCGGCTTGCCCCGGCCAGGGACTGGCTCCTATACTGCCCGTCCGTTCTCGAACGTCTGTTTTCCGGCTACTAGATCTCGTCCGACGGGGCCCAATCCCAAGAGGGAGGTCGTCATGGCCCGCAAGGACTCGGTGGTCACTCCGCTCCCGGCCACGGACCCGGTGATCAACACCCGGATTCTGGTGCCCGAGAGGAAGGCCGGAGATCCCTCGGCTCGGCCGTACGTGAGCCGGGATCCGCTCTACGAAACCGACCGCTATCGCCTCGTCACCCCCATCACGGACGAGCCCGGACAGTTCGACGCCCCGGCACTCCGGCCGGGCGCGCCGTAGAGACTTCCCCTCGCTGTCCGGGGTCAGCGGGAGGCGACCCCTCCTGCGTCGGGCCGGTCCAGGAAGGACGCCATGTCCTGCGGGAGCGGCGCGACGATCTCCACCTCCTCGCCGCGGATCGGGTGCGGGAACCGGAGCCGATGGGCGTGGAGGGCGTGCCGGTCGAGGAGGAGGCGCGATCGGTCCTCCTCCGACAGTTCCTTCGCGAGCGCCTTCAGGAAGAGCTTCTCGTCGAGGCCGTAGATCTTGTCCCCGACGACGGCGTGACCGATCTGCGCGAGGTGGGCCCGGATCTGGTGCTGGCGCCCGGTCTTCGGTTCGCACGCGAGGAGGGCGAATCCCCGGGCGCGCCTCACGACCCGCCAGCGCGTGAGCGAGGGGAGCCCGTCGGCGCGGACGACCATCTTGACGCGGATTGGCCCTCCGCTGGGCGCCAGCGGGAGGTCGATCGTCCCCTCGTCCTCCCGGGGCTCCCCGTGCACGAGGGCGAGGTATTCCTTGAAGATCTCCCTCCCCTCGAACATCCGGTAGAGGACGAGGTGCGCCCGATCGTCCTTCGAGCAGAGGACGAGGCCGGAGGTCTCCCGGTCGATCCGGTGGAGGAGCCGCGGCCGGATGTCCGCGCGCGGGTCGTCCGGCCTCCGGTAGCGCCGGTACAGGGCGAAGATGAGGGTGTCGTAGAGGTAGCGCCCGCTCGGATGGACCGGGAGGTTCGGGGGCTTGTCGACGGCGAGCAGCCACTCGTCCTCGTAGAGGATCGAGAGGTCGATCGGGCGGGGCGGAGCGACTCCGGCGCGCGGCTGGGGGACCACGAGGACCACGTCCCCCCCGGCCGGAACCCGATCGGCGGCGTGGCGGAAGGTCGTCTCGAGGCTGCCGCGGACGGCCGCGACCTTCCCCTCCTGGATCAGCTTCTGGACGCCGGTGCGCGACCTCCAGGGGAGGCGGTCGCGGAGGAACACGTCCACCCGCGTCCCCGCCTCGGCGTCCGGGACGCGGAACCGGATGCGCTCGACGGCACCGGGCTGGAGGAGCGGATCGGGCGGCAGGCTCAGGGCTCCACCTGGAATCGCGGCGCCCCCGGCGCGAGCGCGGGGCGATCTCCCTCGAGGCGCGGCGACCGGGCCCTCCCCGGGCCCGGCCCCGTTCACCCGCCGGCTTGCTTGCGCATCGCCTTCTGGATCGTCCGGACCCTCTCCCTCGCCTCGCGACGCCGCTTCTCGCTCGGCTTCTCGTAGTAGGCCGCCTTCTTCACCTGGCGGTAGATGCCGGCGTAGTTCACCTGACGCTTGAAGCGCCGCAGGGCGGCCTCGAGAGACTCGTTCGGACGAACCTGGACCCGAATCGACACCGTTCTGTTCACTCCCTGGGGCGACGCGGCCCGGGACACCCGTCCCGCGCTCCCCGAAGCTCCCGCCGTCAGGCGAAAGCGAACCTCATCGACGCGAACGCAGGGGAAGCTTCAGCGTCCCTTCCGGTCGCGGTAGCAGGCCTGGCAGTAGACGGGGCGGCCCGCCGCCGGCTCGAAAGGAACCGACGCTTCCTGGCCGCACCCGTCGCAGACGATCCGAAACCTGTCGGTCGAGGGACGGGCCGGCCTCGGCGACTGCCAGCCGCCTCCGCCGCCTCCGCCGCCCTCTCGCGAGAAACCCCCTCCGCCCCCTCGGGGAGGGCCGTGACCACGCGGCTTCCCTCCGGGCCGGAAACCCCCTCCTCCTCCCCCGCCGCCTCCGCCGCCGCCCCCCTGCTGTCCCTGGCGGGCTCGGCGGGCCTTGCGGCACTCGGGGCAGCGCTTCGGGGGGGCGAACCCCCGTTCCTGGAAAAACGCCTGCTCCTGGTCGGTGAACGCGAAGGTCTTCTGGCAATCGGAGCAGGTCAGGGACTGTTCGGGCATGGGAGTCTGCTTCGTCCTTCCCGGTGAATGGAGGAGGATCCCCATCGGAGCCCGCGCGCGCGGGCCCATCCCGCGCGGGGGGGGCGACCCTCGCTGGCTCGTTGGATGGTCGTCAAGGAAACGACGTTTGCGGTACGGTCGACTCTCCTTGCGAGAGGGGTAGGGTTCAAGGCCGGCGCGAAGGCGACGGGCCGCCGCGCGCCCGGCGGATCATTTGGGAAGGTCGGCAGAAAGCAGGTCGCCGGATAGTCTTCCCGGCCTCGGACCGGGTGTCAACCGGACGCCCGGCAACCCGACCAGCGATGGTGGCCGGCTCTACCCTCCAAGGGACCGTCGAACGGGTCGTCTTCCGCAATCCCGAGACGCTCTACACGGTCCTCCGGGTGCGGACGTCCGCCCGGGAGGAGGCGACGGTCGTCGGCCCCCTCCCGGACGTTGCGGGAGGAGCGTCGATCCGGGTGGAGGGGGAGTGGGTACGGGATCGCCGTTTCGGCGAACAGTTCCGGGCCCGGACCTGCGAGATCCTCCCCCCCTCCTCCGCCGACGGGATCCGTCGCTACCTCGGGTCGGGACTCGTCGAGGGGATCGGACCGGTGCTCGCCCGCCGGCTCGTGGCGAGGTTCGGTCCGGACACCCTGCGGGTCATCTCCGAGGACCCGGGGCGGCTGAGGGAGGTCGAGGGGATCGGCGAGAAGCGCGCTCGCGAGATCGAGAAGGCCCTCGCTTCCCAGAGGTCGGTGGCCGAGATCCTCTCCTTCCTCCAGGGACACGGAGTGGGGGCGGCGCAGGCGCTGCGCATCCACCGTCGCTACGGCGAGGAGGCCGTCCGGATCCTCAAGGAGAACCCCTACCGCCTGGCGACCGAGGTCCACGGGATCGGCTTCAAGACAGCCGACTCGCTCGCCGCGCGCCTGGGCCTGGCGACGGATTCTCCGGAACGCGCGGTCGCGGGCGTCCTCCACGTCCTGCGCGAGGCCGCCGCCGACGGCCACACCTGCCTCCCTTTCCCGGAGCTCCTCCGCCTGGCGGCCAGCCTCCTCGGGATCGGGACGGAGGGGATCCGCGAGGCGATCCGCTCGCGCATCGAGACCAACGACCTGGTCGTCGAGGACCTTCCGGGCCCGCCGGGTCGCCCACCGGCGGGGGAGGAGGACCGGCGGATCTACCTCCCCGCGCTCCACACCTCGGAACTCGGAACCGCGCTCGCCCTGCGCCGCCTGCTCGAGGCGCCCCCGGCCCCCCCTCTCGCCGACGCGGCGGCCGTCGAGCGGGCCGCGCGGGGCGTCGGAATCGCCCTGACTCCCGCGCAACGCGCGGCGGTCGTGCAGGCGCTCCGCGAGCCGGTCTCCGTCCTCACCGGCGGGCCCGGGGTCGGCAAGACGACGGTCGTCCGCCTGCTCGTCGAGGTCGCGCGCCGGGAGGGACTGCGGATCCTCCTCGCGTGCCCGACCGGCCGCGCCGCGAAGCGCCTGAGCGAGCTCGCGGGGGCCCCCGCCTCGACGCTCCATCGCCTCCTCGGGTTCGAGCCCCGGTCGGGGCGCTTCGCGCGCAATAACCGCGACCCCCTGGCCGCGGACCTCCTCGTCGTCGACGAGACCTCGATGCTCGACATCGTCCTCGCCTACCACCTGCTGCGCGCGACGCGCCCCCCGACGCGCGTCCTCTTCGCCGGGGACGCCGACCAGCTCCCTTCCGTCGGGCCGGGCAACTTCCTGCGCGACCTGGTCTCGAGCGGGCGCGTCCCGGTCGCCCGGCTCGTCGAGATCTTCCGCCAGCGCTCCGACTCCTCGATCGTCGCCAACGCCCACCGCATCCTGCGGGGGGAGATGCCCCGGTTCGCCCCGAGGAGCGAGGAACTCTCCGACTTCTACTTCGTCGAGCGCGACGAGCCCGGCGAGGCCCTCGAGGCGGTGCGCCGGATCCTCCTCGAGCGGATCCCGGAGGCCTTCCGGCTCGACCCGCGCAGCGACGTCCAGGTGATCGCCCCCATGTACCGGGGCGAGGTCGGCGTCGACAACCTGAACCGTGTCCTGCGCGACGCCCTCAACCCCTCGGGGCCGGCCCTCGAGGCGGGCGGGCGCGTCTTCCGGGCGGGGGACCGGGTGATCGCGCTCCGCAACGACTACGAGAAGGAGGTCTTCAACGGCGACACGGGGCGGATCGCCGCCCTCGAGCCCGGGCAGGGCCGGCTCTTCGTCCGGTTCTCGGACCGCACGGTGGCGTACGAGCGGGGCGACCTCGAGGACCTCTCCCTCGCCTACGCCGTCTCCGTCCATCGCGCCCAGGGGAGCGAGTACCCCGCCGTGGTGATCCCGCTCGTGACGGCCCACTACCTGCTCCTGCGCCGCTCGGTCCTCTACACGGCGGTCACCCGCGCGAAGGGCCTCGTCGTCCTCGTCGGATCGCGCCGCGCCCTCGCGCTCGCCGTGCGCAACGACGGGGAGGTCCGCCGCCACTCCTGCCTCGGAGAGCGCCTCCGGTTCCCCCCGGCGGCGCCTCCGGCCTGGACCGGCCGGAGTAAGGAGGGGGATCCCCAGTCGGGCATTCGTGTGGTATCACCGGGAGCCTCGCCCCCTCCCCCGGACGACCCATGAGCCCGACCCGTCTCGCCCTTCCCGCCGCCGCTCTGGCCCTCGCCGGCGCCCTCGCCCTCCCCAGGACGACGCCCGCCTTCGCGCTGAACGGGATCAACCTCCCCCTCACGCAGCGCGACTTCCGGATCTTCAACAACTTCGTCGACGCGACGGCGAACGACAACCTGGCGACCCAGCTGAACTACCCGGGCGCGGTCGGCGCGACGCTCGCGATGTGGAAGGCCGCCGTCGAGTGGGACTCGCTCCCGCACGGCGACGGCACGGGGGACGGGACGCAGCCGGTGATCGGCAGCGGCGGGGTGAACCTCGACCACACCTACCAGGGGACCGCGGCGAGCGCCGGCGTCCCGGGCGACAACATCGCCTCGGCGACGGGGCCCGGCTGCGGGACGGCCTGCGGCGGGGTCACGGAGTTCGCGGCGGGAGGCGGCACGAACGGCTGGCGCATCCGAATCAACGATCCCGACCTCGCCTGGGACGACGCTCCCGGCGCGATCAGCCCCGCCCTCTACGACATCCAGAGCACGACGGCCCACGAGTTCGGCCACACCGTCGGCCTCTCCCACTCGACCGGGACGGGCTGCATCCGCCCGACCATGGTCGGGGGGCCGATCGCGGGGGACACCTGCCGGCGCTCGATCGAGGCCGACGACATCGCCGGGATCACGGCCGTCTACGGGCTCGCCGCGGCGACGAAGCCCGTCGTCACCGGGATCTCGGGGCCGACCTTCCCCGGCTCCTCCCTCACGATCCTGGGGACGGACTTCGCCGCGACGGGGAACGAGGTCTGGTTCACGAAGGTCGCCCCCGACGGCATCCCGGTCGTCGTCTCGGGCCTCGCCTCGACGGGCGGGGGGACCTCCCTCGTCGTGACGGTCCCGGTGAACGCCGCCGACGGCGACCTCCTCGTCAAGATCACCGCGCTCGCGGGGGGCTCCTCGCTCTCCAATCCCTGGCCCGTCGACATCGGATCGGGGCCGCCGCCGGTCCCGATCCTCGCCTCGGTCTCCCCCCCGTCCGTCCAGATCCTCGCCAACCCGATGCCGACGATCACCCTCACGGGGACGGATCTCGGCGCGGTCTCGAGCGCGACCGTCGGCGGGACGGTCCTCTCCGGAGCCTCGATCACGGCGAGCCCGACGCAGGTGACCTTCACCCTCCCGCTCCTCCCCCTCCTCGGCCCCACGTCCGTGTCGGTCACCGCGCCGGGCGGGACGAGCAACGTGCTCACGCTCCAGGTCGACCCGGTCGATCCCCCCCTCCTCGAGGTCGTCTCGATCGCGGGGGCGGGACTCAACCTCGACGTCACGACCTGGACGGTTCCGGGCCGCGTCGTCCTGCCGGTCGTCAGCCCCTCGAACCTCCCCTCGTCCCTCCCCGGCATCGTCGACCTCGGCATCGGGAACAACTTCACGAGCTACGTCACCTTCCCCCCACTCGTCGCGAACGCCGCGCAGGGGAAGGCGCTCCTCTCCTTCGTGGTCCCGACGGGGCTCGGCGGGCTCACCTTCTACTTCCAGTCGGTGACGATCCCCGCCTCGCTCTCTACCCCGTTCCCGACGACGAACCTCGGGCAGACGTTCGTGCTGTTCTAGAGACGGGACTCCGGCTCCCCGCCGGGGTTCCTGTGAATCCTGAGCCCCGGCACGGCCCCGGCCGGGACCGGCCCCCGGCCTCGCCGCTCATCCGGACGGCGCAACCTCGCTCGAGGGCAACGGGCCGCCGCTCCACGAGACGCGCGGCGCGCCGGCGACGCGGCTACCTGCCCCGTGCGCTCGTGTTGGCGCGCGATCCCTGGGAAGGCGTCACTTTCGCGGCCCCCTTCTTGGTCGCGTTGTACTCCCGCACGTAGCCCTTCGCGATCTCGCGGACCGCCCGACCGATGTCGTCGTAGACGTGATCGTCGAGGTTGGCGAAGGAGATCCGCGCGGACCACTCCGGGGCATCGAAGCCGCTGCCGTTCAGCAGCACGATGCCGTGCTCCTCGGCGAGCCGGAACACGATGTCGAGCGGGTGGACGTTCTTCTTGATCCACGCGACCACATCCTCGCCGACATGCTTGCGCAGGAAGAACTCGAAGTCGATCAGGCCGTAGTAGTAGTCGAAGTTCGGATTCTCCGGGAGCTCGAGACCGAGTCCCTCCAGCGTCGCGGCGACGCGCTTCTTGCAGATGCCGATGCACGCCTTCTGGTAGTCCTTCTTCCCGTCCATCAGCTCGTAGAGCGAGAACAGCGACATCATCACCTGCTGCGGCAGCGACAGGCCGGCCGTGTGGTTGAGCGCGACGTCGCGGCTGTCGGCCACGATCCGGTCGATGAACTTCACCTTGCGGGGCTCCAGCGTCAGCGTGCCGTAGCGCTTGTCGAGCGCCTTCTGGACCTGCGCCGGATGCTTGGCGATCAGGTCGTCGAACAGGTTGTCCTCGTGCACGGCGATCACGCCCAGCCGCCAGCCCGTGCACCCGAAGTACTTGCTGTACGAGTAGACGCCGATGGTGTTGCGCGGGAAGGCTCCGAG
>CBRGOK010000068.1:0-10528 GCA_967798035.1 uncultured bacterium | reverse complement strand
TCTTCTACGAGGAGACCTTCAACTCGGGCCTGCCCGCGACCTGGTCCCAGGTATTCATGGGGTTCGCCGAACCCTGGTACTGGGAATCCGTCGGGGGGCTGACGAACGGCTCGCCCGACATCTTCTACGAGTTCTACTGCAACAACGGTTCCTCCTTCCGGAACACGATCCTGCGCTCCCCTTCGATCGACCTGTCGGGGCTGACGAACGCCACCTTCCAGTGCCAGCAGGTCCAGCTCTATCCCTTCGCCCGGGTCTACAACGGCGTGAAGGTCACCACGAACAACGGCGCGAGCTACACCCAGATCTATCAGGAGACCGGGACCTGGAGCGGGTTCGGGACGATCCAGGTGCCCCTGAACGCGTACGCGGGGAACCCGAACGTCCGGCTCGCCTTCCACTACCAGGGCGCGGTCGCGAACGAGTGGTACGTCGACGACGTCCGGATCCTGACCACGAACCCCGTCTACACGATCGCGAACCTCGCCGCCGGCCAGACGGCGACGTTCACCGTGAGCGGGGCGGCGCCGGGGAACCCGATCCCGATCGGAGTCTCTTTCGTCGGGGCGGGTCCGATCCCGACCCCGTACGGGAACGTGAACCTCACCCCGCCGATCCTCCTCCTGGCGGCCCTCGTTGCCGGACCGACGGGACAGGCGACCCTCAGCCTCCCCTTGCCCCCCGGCGTGCAGGGAGCCGTCGTCTACACCCAGGCGACCGAGATCAATACCGACGGTTCCCTCGACCTCTCGAACTCCCTGACCCGGACGATCCAGTAGCGGCGTCCGGCCGGCAGGGTCTCGGCCCCGGCCCGGGCACCGGGGGAACGCGCACCGCTCCGCGGCCCGAGGGAGGCTAGGGGACGATCCCCTCGAGAACCGTGTTCGGCGTCGGGCTCGCGTCGTCGCGGACCTGGACCGCGCGCCCGGCAAGCTCTCCGAGGGAGTCGGCGCCGAGGGGGAGGCTGTCCCCCTTCTTCGTGTCGCGCTTGAGGCTCCCCTTCGAGAGGTTCCCGACCTGGACGAAGAGTCCCGTCCCGTCGTCGATCCAGACCGAGAAGGTCGGGCCGGAGGGGAGCTGGCGCGTGCGGACCTCGAAGGTCGACGCGCCCTGCGGAGCATTGAACCGGGCGCGCAGGAAGCCGGAGGCTTCCGGCGCGACCGTGGATCCGGCCGGCGGGGAGAGGGCGGACTTGCGATTGAAGTTCCCGAGGCCGGGGGACGACGCGAGAGCGGGGAGGACGCCCTGGAGGTAGACCGTGGCGAGCGCGTCGGCGACTTGGATGCCGCGACCCGCGAGTTCCGCGAGGTTCGCGACCCCGAGCGGCGCCGGGGCCGCGCCCTTCGCCTTCAGGCGGAGTTCGAAGCGGCCCTGGGAGGCGTTCTCGAGGGAGAGCTCGCCGACGGAGGAGAAGAGCCCCGTGCCGGGTCCGCTCTCGATCAGGGCGCTGAACGCCCCCACGTCGGTCGGGAGGTTCCGGACGTCGAGGTCGAACTCCTGCTTGGCGCCCCGATTCTTCAGTCGGACGGATCCGAGCGCGTCGGCGTCGGGGGCGGGATCGGGCCGCTGGAGGGCAACCTGCGCCTGACCACCGGCACCGCCGCCGTTTCCGTTACCTCCGCCGTTGCCGTTCCCGTTGCCACCGCCATTGCCGTTGCCATTTCCCCCTCCGTTCCCGTTGCCCCCTCCGTTCCCGTTGCCGTTGCCATTCCCGTTTCCCCCTCCGTTGCCGTTCCCGTTGCCACCGCCATTGCCGTTGCCGTTCCCCAGTCCGATCGACGGGATCTCCCCCTCGAGGAACACGGCGGTGCCTCCAGCGCCGCGGACCTGGAGGAGACGGTTGGCGAGGGAGAGGGGGCTGGCGGCGTCGAGCTGGAGCTTCAACTGCCAGCGGCCGGCCTCCTCGGAGAGGAGGTCCATCGTGCCGAGGGAGAGGAACGACCCAGCGCCCGCTCCGTCCTCGAGCCAGACCTCGTACGGGGCGAAGGGCCCGGAAGCGTCGAGGCCCGACGTGCGGACGCGCAGCCGCTGGTCCGCTTCGCGCGCGAAGAGGCGGAACTGTCCCTCCGCGTCGAGGTCGAGCGCGCCCGCCGGAGGCGAGAGCGCGACCTTGATCCGGGTCGGAGGGGAGGCGGACGCGACGGGCGCGAGGAGGATGCCGGCGCCGAGGAGGGAGGCGAGGGAGCGCAGCTTCATGGGGACACCTTCGGGGTTCACCTGGGGACGATCGACGGAGGATCCGGGGGACACCGGATCCGCTTCGCCCGGCGCGGACCCGACGGGATCGCGCGGGAGAATTACAACTTCCTAGTGCTGTCTGGAGTATCCCCCGAGATTCCCGGGTTGTCCAGCCGTAGGCGGGGAAGGGGAAGGCCCGGGCGGACGGGGATCCCCGCCTACGAGTGCGTCCAGTCCGTGAACCCGATGTTCTTCGCCGGCTGGGAGGGGATGGGGGCCGGGAAGGTCGTCCCGTAGTAGTAGTTGATGAGGTGCGGGAGACAGGTGTCGTCCCCCTCCGCGGGGAAGTTGGCCTGGACGTGGAGCCACGTGAAGGCGCGGAGGAGCGCCTGGTCCTCCCACTCGAAGACGTCGTACCCCGCCCGGTAGAGGACCACCGCCTGGAGGAGCGCCCCCTGGAGCGCCTCGTACACGTAGTTCTCCTGCGGCGGCGGCCAGACGAACGGCCCCGCCCGGCGCTGGTCGTCGGGGAGCACGCCGTCGACCGGAAACCCCCCGATCGTCGCGCCCACGGGGTTGATCCCGACAGGAGCCAGCGGGTCGGACTGCCACCAGAGCGCCCCGAACACAAACTGGGAGTAGGCCTCGTGGTCGCCGAGCCAGCCCTTGAAGACGCGCGCGATCCGGGCGAGCTCCTCGTCGTCCCCCAGATAGCGCGCCACCGCAGCCCGGGTTCCCCCGGAATGGGTGCCCCAGTTGTTCGGGCGTTCCTCGTGGGTCGTGCGCAGGGTCCGGCCGTCGAGCTCCTCGTCGAGGATCTCCATCAACCACCTCCCGAACTCCCCCTTCACCGGGGGCGGGAGGTCGACCAGGTCGGCGGCGATGACATACGCCGCCAGGTTGCGCGCAGGGCCGAGGACGAGGCCCTCCCGCTCGGTCCCGATCGCCTTCTCGCACATGGCGATGACCTCGTCCCGGCACTGCGTGCTCCCGGTCCGGGCGTAGACCAGGGCGCGGGCCATCACCCCGATCTCCGTCTGGTCGCTGATGCTCCGGAGCTTGGGAGCCCCCAGCGGTGCGTTCGCCGCGTCGAGGAGGGCGTTCCAGGCGGGTCCCGACGTCGGGAGGAGCGCGAGCTCCCCCGCCGTGGTCCACACCCCGGGCATCACGGGAAGGGTCGGCGTGACCTCCCCGCCCTGCTGCAGGCACGGGAAGGCCGCGACCACCGCCAAAAAACGAAAGTCCACCGAGTTAGAGCGCGGCATGGCCGGCCCTCCCAAACTTGGGTTCGACTCTCGACAACCCTACCTTCGGTGCTTCCCCCTCCCCGGGGAAGTGCGTCGATCTTCCGTGAGGTCTCCTCCCCCGTCAAGGACCCGTAAAGGCAAGGGGCCGAAGGGTGCCCGACCACCCGGGGCCCTAGGCGTCGCGAGGCCCTCCCGGCCCGGGGGTCAGGCCGCGTCCGTCTGCGCGAGGACCCTCTTCGCGATCCGCGCGACGAGGAGGCTGGCGATGAGGGTCGCCACGAGGCCGCACCCGAGGAGCACCCAGTACCCCGCCCCCTTGCTCGCTCCGGCGCCCCCGGCCGCCGCCGAGACGTCGCCGACCACCCGGCCGGAGAAGACGTAGAGGAAGGTGCCGGGGATCATGCCTACCGAGCCGAGAAGGTAGTCGCGGAACCGCACCCCGGTCAGCCCGAGGGCGTAATTGAGGAGGTTGAAGGGGAAGACCGGGGAGAGCCGCAGGAGGAGGACGATCTTGAGGGCCTCCCCGGCCACGGCACGGTCGATCGCGGCGAACCTGGGATTCCCGGCCAGGCGCCGCTCGACGGCGCGACGGGCGAAGTGCCGCGACGCGAGGAACGCCGCGGAGGAGCCGCAGACGGCGGCGAGGAAGGCGAGGGTCGCCCCCTCGATCAAGCCGAAGGTCGCCCCGGCCGCGAGCGTGAGGGCGGAGGCGGGGATCAACGCGACCGTGCAGAGGGTGTAGCCCGCGACGAACGCGAGCGGGCCCCAGACGCCGAGGCCTTTCACCCACTCCCGGAAGGGGGGAACGAGCGCCCCCGCCTTCCGCCCGAGGAAGAGGAGGAGCGCGATCGCCGCGAGGAGGAGGATCCCGCGGGCGATCCACTTCCCTCGGCTGCGGGCGGGGGCGAGGGCGACGGCGGGGCTCGAGGCGGTTTCCATGACGGGGCGGTTCCCTTCGGGCATGGCTTCGATGCCGGCCGCGAGGCTCCGTTACCCCCAGTCGCCGTAACCGGGCGGCGGGTCGGACATCCTAGGATGCGCCCCAAGGGCCTCCCATGCCCATCGAGCCCCGCTCCGATCGTGAGTGGCTCGAGGCCGACGGCCTCGGCGGCTTCGCCTCGGGGACGGCCTCCGGCCTGCGCACGCGACGCTACCACGCCCTCCTCCTCGCTTCGGCGCGGCCCCCGACCGAGCGGTACGTCCTCGTCAACGGGCTCGACGCCACGGTCCGGTCGCCGGCGGGCTCCTTCCCGATCTCCTCGCAGGCCTACCTCCCGGACGTCGTCCACCCGGAAGGATCGAGGAGGATCGCCGCGTTCGAGGCGGAGCCCTGGCCCCGGTGGACCTTCTCGCTTCCGGACGGGACGCGCGTGGTGCAGGAGGTCCTCGTCCCGAAGGAGGCTCCCGCCGTCGCCGTCTCCTGGCGGCTCCTCGAGGCGAGGCCGGGCGTGACGCTCTCCGTGCGCCCGTTCCTCTCCGGACGCGACCTCCACTCCCTCCACCACGAGAACCCGGGGTTCCGCTTCGAGCCGAGGCCGGTGGACGGAGCGCTCCTGTGGCGCCCCTACGCGGGCGTCCCCGGAGTCAAAGTCGTCACGAACGGGGAATACCGGCACGCCCCCGACTGGTACCGGAACTTCCTCTACTCGGAGGAGCGGGCGCGCGGGCTCGACCACGCCGAGGACCTCGCCGCGCCCGGGACCTTCGAGTTCGACCTCTCCCGGGAAGAGGCGGTCCTCCTCATCTCCGCGGAGGGGGTTCCCGGCCGTAGCCTCCCCCGGGAAGCCCCGCCGGAGCGAGTTCTCGAAGGGCTCCGTTCGTCGGAGGCGCGGCGTCGCGCCGCGTTCCCCTCGAGGCTCCACCGCGCGGCGGACGCCTACCTCGTCCGGCGCGGGTCGGGGCGCACGGTCGTCGCCGGCTATCCATGGTTCTCCGACTGGGGGCGGGACACGTTCCTCGCGCTGCGCGGGCTCTGCCTCGCGACGGGGAGCCTCGAGGTGGCGCGGGAGATCCTCCTCGAGTGGGCGGGAGCCGTCTCCGAGGGGATGCTTCCCAATCGCTTTCCCGACCGTGGCGAGACCCCGGAGTTCAACTCGGTCGACGCCTCCCTCCTCTACGTCGTCGCCGTCCACGAGTGGCTGCGGGCGACCGCGGAGAAGGGGAATCCCCCCGGCCCCGGCGACCGGGAGATCCTGGAGCGGGCGGTCGGGGCGATCCTCGACAGCTACGCGCGCGGGACGCGCCACGGGATCCGCGCGGAGGCCGACGGCCTGCTCTCCGCTGGCGTCCCCGGCCTGCAGCTCACCTGGATGGACGCGAAGGTCGGCGACTGGGTCGTCACCCCGCGAATCGGGAAGCCCGTCGAGGTCCAGGCGCTCTGGCTCAACGCCCTGCGCATGGGCGGCGACTTCTCCTGGCGCTGGCGCCCGCTCTACGAGCGGGGGCTCGCCTCGTTCCGGGAGCGGTTCTGGAACGAGCGAGGGGGGCACCTCTTCGACGTCGTCGACGCCGACCACGAGACGGGGAAGACCGACGGAGCGTTCCGCCCCAACCAGGTCCTCGCGGTCGGCGGCCTCCCCTTCCCGGTCCTCGAGGGGGAGCGCGCGCGGCGGCTCGTCGACGCCGTCGAGGCGCGGCTCTGGACCCCGATCGGGCTGCGCTCCCTCGCCCCCGGGGAGCCCGGCTACCGCCCCCGCTACGAGGGGGGGGTCCTCGACCGGGACGGCGCCTACCACCAGGGGACGGTCTGGCCCTGGCTCCTCGGTCCCTTCGTCGAGGCGTGGGTCCGGGTCCGGGGCAGCTCGGTCGAGGCGAGGCGGGAGGCCCGGCGACGATTCCTCGACCCGGCCCTCCGGCACCTCGACGAGGCCGGGCTCGGCCATGTCTCCGAGATCGCCGACGCGGAGGCCCCCCACGCGCCGCGCGGCTGCCCCTTCCAGGCCTGGTCGGTCGGGGAGCTCCTCCGGCTCGACCTCGACGTCCTCCGAGCGGGGGATGGCCGCGTCGAAGGGGGTCGCCTCGTGCCCGCCGCGCGCTCCTCGCGCCAGCCCTGACCGGTTCGTACCCGGAGGGGCGACCCCGGCATCGAAGGGGCGCGCGGAGATCCCTCCCCTCCTCCCGAGGAGCCTTGCCGCCGGGAGCCCCGAGGCCCGAGATGACCACCACCTCCCACGCGATCATGTCCGAGGCCGCCCCCCACGGGTCGGGGAATGGGAAGCCCCTCGTCCTCCCCGACGACCGCCACAACCGCGTCCTCGTCTCGAACGTCCACCCGCCCGACTGGGCGAACCCGACACCGAGCGGGCGCTACAACCTCGTCGTCCTCGGCGCGGGGACGGCGGGACTCGTCACCGCCGCGGGCGCCGTCAGCCTCGGGGCGAAGGTGGCCCTCGTCGAGCGCCACCTCCTGGGCGGGGACTGCCTGAACGTCGGGTGCGTCCCCTCGAAGTGCCTCCTGCGCTCCTCGCGCGTCGTCGGCGACCTGCGCGACGCCGCCGAGTTCGGGTTCCGCCTCGAGGGGAAGGTCGTCGCCGACTTCCCCGCCGTCATGGAGCGGATGCGGCGGCTTCGCTCGAGGATCAGCCACCACGACTCGGCCGCGCGCTTCCGCGATCTCGGCGTCGACGTCTTCCTCGGGGACGCCCGCTTCACCGGACCGGAGAGCGTCGAGGTGGGCGGGCGGACGCTGCGGTTCAAGAAGGCGGTCATCGCCACCGGCGCGCGCCCCGCGACCCCCGCGATCCCCGGGATCGCCGAGGCGGGCTTCCTCACGAACGAGACGGTCTTCTCCCTCACCGAGCTCCCGCGCCGCCTCGCCGTGATCGGCGCCGGCCCGATCGGATGCGAGCTCGCGCAGGCCTTCCGCCGGTTCGGATCCGAGGTCGTCCTCCTCCACGACCGGTCGCACATCCTCGAGCGGGAGGACGCCGACGCCGCGGAGATCGTCCAGAAGGCGTTCCTGAAGGAGGGGATCCGCCTCGTCCTCGACTGCCGGACGAGGAAGGTGACGCGCACGACGGAGGGGAAGGCGATCCTCTTCGCCTGCGGCGACCGCGAGGAGACCGTCGTCGTCGACGAGATCCTGGCGGCCGCGGGACGCCAGCCCAACGTCGAGGGGCTCGGCCTGGAGGCGGCGGGCGTCGCCTACGACCCGCGCGCGGGGGTGAGGGTGGACGACCGGCTCCGGACGACGAACCCCTCGATCTACGCCGCCGGCGACGTCTGCATGGCCTGGAAGTTCACCCACGCGGCCGACGCCGCCGCGCGGATCGTCCTCCAGAACGCCCTCTTTTTCGGCCGGAAGAGACTCTCCTCGCTCGTCATGCCCTGGACGACCTACACCGACCCCGAGATCGCGCACGTCGGGATGTACGAGCGGGACGCGAAGGCGAAGGGGATCGAGGTCGACACCTTCGTCCGCAGGTTCGACGAGGTCGACCGCGCGATCGCGGACGGGGAGGAGGAGGGACTCGTCAAGGTCCACGCGAGGAAGGGGAGCGACGAGATCCTGGGCGCCACGATCGTCGCCCGGCACGCGGGTGAAATCGTGAGCGAGGTCACCACCGCGATCGTCGGGAAGGTGGGTCTCCGCACCCTCTCGGGCGTGATCCACCCCTACCCCACCCAGGCCGAGGCGATCCGGCAGACGGCCGACGCCTGGAACCGCACGCGCCTCACCCCGGGAGTGAAGCGGCTCCTCACGCGGTTCTTGGCCTGGACTCGCTAGCCCCTCCGGGGCGAAGCCTTGGCAGCCCTCGCGGACCGGGCCCGCGCTAACAGGACTCATGCCGCGCTCGTCTTTCGGGTAGTCTGTCCCGCGTTCCACGGCCAGGCCGCGAGGCCGCTTTGCCTGGAGGCGAGCATGAAGACGACGAGCCGCCGTCAGTTCCTGGGGGGGATCGGAAGGAGCGTTGGCTCGGTCGCGGTGGGATACGCCCTCGCGGACCGGCTCGGATACGCGGAGACCCTCGCCCGGTTCGCGCCGGAGCGCCTGAGGTTCGGCCGCCTCGATCCCCTGGTCGACCTGATGCAGGCGACCCCGGCCGACGCCTTGCTCCCCCTCCTCGCCCAGCGCCTCCGGGGCGGCACGCCGCTCGCCGACCTGGTGGCCGCCGGTGCGCTCGCGAACGCGCGGGCCCACGGCGGCACGAACTACGACGGCTATCACGCGCTGATGGCGCTGATGCCGAGCTTCGAGATGGCCGCGCAGATGCCCGAGCCGTTCGCGGCGCTCCCCGTCCTCAAGGTCCTGCACCGGAACGCGCGCTTCATCCAGGCATCCGGGCGAGGCCGGGAGGACGCGATCGAGCCGCTCGGCGCCGGCGCGGAATCCCCCTCCCTCGTGGAGTCCGTCCGGGCGCGGGACCTCCCGAGGGCCGAGAGCAGCCTCGACGCCCTCGAGAGGCGGGCGCCCGCGCAGGCCTACGAGGATCTCCAGACCGTGGTGCGCGACGAGATGAACGTGCACCGCATCGTCCTCGCTTGGCGCGCCTACGACCTCCTCAGGCTCACGGGTCCGGAGCACGGCGTGACGATGCTCCGTCAGTCCGTGCGCTTCTGCATCCACGAGGACGACCAGCGCGCGCGACGGGGCCAATCCGAGAGCGAGATCCGCGCCCTCCTCGCGAGGCTCATGGAAGAGCACGCCCTCGACCGGCGCGAGAGGGGGACGCGAAACGCGGACGAGGCCTCGATCGAGCGTCTGGCCGACACCTTCTTCTCTCCCGACCGCGCCGCGGCGGCCCGGGCCGCTGCCGCCGCGCTCGCCGAAGGCCTCGATCCGGAGGACGTCGGCGCGGCGATGTCGCTCGCCGCGACCCGGCTGCTGCTCAACGATCCGGGCCAGACGAACGCCGCTCCCGGCAAGCCGATCGGGAGCGTGCACGGCGCCTCCGTCGGCGTGCACGCATCGGACGCGGCGAACGCCTGGCGGCACGTCGCCCGCGTCGGGGGCGCCCGGAACGCCTTCGCGAGCCTGATCGCGGGCGCCTACCACACGGCCGGCCAGTCCGCGTACGTCGGCGCGCTCCCGCACGACCACGACGGCGAGCCCTGCACGAAGGAGGACCCCGCCGCGCTCCTCTCCGAGATCGAGGGGCGCGTCCGCGCGCGCGACCAGAAGGGCGCCTGCCAGGGCGCGCGCCGCTACTGCGCCCTCGGTCACCCGGGCGAGAGGCTCTTCGCGCTCCTCCTCGGCTTCGCCGTCAGCGAGGACGGCGCGCTGCACGCCGAGAAGTACTTCCGGACGGCGCAGGACGAGCACTCCGTCGCGCGCGCGCCGCACCGGGCCCTCTACCTCGTCGCGCTCACCCGGGTCATGGCGAGCCACTTCGGCTTCCCGGCTCCCGGATGCGAGGAGGCGCGCACGCTCCTCGCGGGCTGAGGGACGCGACCCCGCCTCGGGGGCGGGAGCCCCGGAGCCTTACGCCCGGGAGCGGGGCAGAGGCCGAGAGCGCAGGCGCTGCATCCCCTCGAAGGTGCGAGATCTCGGCCCCAGAACAAGCGCAGCCGGTCGTCCGAGCAGCCCGACCGGGTCGATGAATTCGAACCTCTGGGGCTGAAAGCCGAGCGACGGTCGACTCACTCCATGGGCACCTTGGCCGCGCGCACGGCATGGGGGCGCCCGGTCGACGCGGTGAGCGCGCCGGCCTTGGCCTCGGCCGCGGCCTTGTCCGGATAGGCGAAGGTCTCGACCGTCCTTCCGTTCTCGGTCGCCACCTCCCAGACGACCTTGATCCGGACCGGCTGAGCGGCGCGCCTCGGCCGGGTCCCCGGGGCGGCCTTGGCAGCCTTGGTCGCCGCCTTCTCGACCGCGGTCAGCCGCGCTTCTTCGGCCGCGCGCGCGATGCGGTCACGGTTCGACATTCGTTCCATAAGGGCCCATTCTAGCGCAGTCGCCCTTCGTCCGTCGGTTCCGGTTCGCGCAGCCTCGCCGGGGACAGAGATGGCGGGCTGCAAGCTCGGCGCAAAGGAACACGGCGGACGGCGTGACCTGCACCCTCGCGTTGCTGGCGCACTCGCCGCGCGTCACGGCATTGAAGATCGCCTCGGCGACCGCCCCGACCCGAAAGTCGTAGACCACCGGCGCTACGCTTCCGGCCTCG
>CBRGOK010000067.1:0-10561 GCA_967798035.1 uncultured bacterium | reverse complement strand
TTGGCAGGAAAGAAGGCTCGGGCGTCCTTACGGGACGACCGTCAGGCTGAATCCGGCCGAGGCGAAGAACTGGCCCGTCTGCTCGTCCACGAGGACCGCGGAGAAGTAGGCGACGAGCCCGAGGAGGTTCGGGTCGTTCGGGACCTGGAGGCAGTTGCTGACGTTGTTGTTCGGGTAGGCCCAGCTGAGGACGACGAAGATCGGAGGCGTGAGGGGGACGATGAGGTCCGGGAACGGGGGCTGGGGGAGGACCAACGGGCCGTTCCCCGTGAGCGACATCGTGAGGCACCCCTCGCACCCCTCCGAGCCCGACATGTTGAAGCAGATGACGTCGCCGAGGCCCGCGCCGTCGGGGGGCGTCGTTCCGGTGGCGAACGAGCCGGGCCTGCAGGTCGGGGCGTTCGTGATGAACCCGCTGTCGCAGTTGGGCCCGCCCGCCTGGAAGTGCATCGTGACGTTCGCCTTCTTCTGGCCGGGGGGGATGACGGAGAAGGCCGTGGCGAAGGACTCCGCCGTGACCGTCGCGCCGCCGCCGGCGAGCGTCACCGTGAAGTCGAACTTCACCGGGCTGAGCACCACGTTCGCCACCGGGATGCAGTACGTGTCGGCGAGGGGATTCCCGATCGCGTTCGCCGTGCCGCCGCCGTTCGTGAGCTGGGCGTTGTACGCCCCCATCCCGTCCGCCCCGTTCGGGTTCGGGTTCACGGCGAGGTTGGCGTCGTAGTTGAGCGTCCAGCCCGCCGGCCCGCTGACGAGCGTGAGCCCCGTGACGGCCCCGAGGGGGACGTTGAAGTAGATGTTCGTGATGATCGGATTGCCCACGCCGGGGGTGACCGGCGAGGTGTTCGTCACCGTGAGAGAAAGCGTCGGAGGGTTGACGCCGTCGTCGTAGGAGAACTGGACATCGGCGGTCGCGGGGGTGACCCCGTCGCAGATGACGGGGGGATTCTGGGCTCCGCACGACGTGAACCCACCGAGCCCCCCGATCGAGACGTTGGCGTTGGTGACAGTTGCGGCGGCGGTGCCTGCGAGCAGGCCCGCCACGGAAAAGACAAGTGCTCCAGAGATACGCATGAATCTCTCTCCTAATGCCCGTAAGGCCTAGGCTTCCTTACCTTCGAAGCTTCTGCGGGCGCGAACCTAACCGTGGTCGGCTCGGTTGTCAACGTTCCGCGGAAACGGGGAATGCTCGCATGAGACGTGGGTGGGGCCCGGCGGGTTCCGTCGGGATAATCCCCGACCCCCCCCCCCTCCCCCGAGCCCCCCCCTTGCCCCGGTCCATCCCGCACCTCCTGCCGGTCCTTGCCCTGATCCTGCCCATTGCGTGCGCAGCGCTTCCCGGTGGTCGCGGGGTCGACACCGGCCCCTACCGGGACGAGGACGCCCTCGAGGCGGCGCTCCGGTCCCTTGCCGGAGAATCGGGAGGGACGGCCTCCCTCGCTTCGATCGGAGTCTCGCGGGCGGGCCGGGAGATCCACCTCTTGCGGCTGGCCTCGCAGGGGCCGAGTCCACCCGACGAGCGGCCCGGGATCCTCGTCGTCGCGGGACTGGAGGGGACCCATCTCGTCGGGACGGAGGTGGCGGTGGAGGCGGCGCGGGCGCTCCTCGCCGCGCGGGGGAAGGACCCCGCCGTCGACGGCCTCCTCGCGGAGACCAGCCTCTACCTCGTCCCACGGGCGAGCCCCGACGGCGCCGTCGCCCGGTTCGCGCGGCCCCTCGCCGAGCGCCTCGGAAATCTCCGCCCGGTCGACGACGACCGCGACGGGCGCGTCGACGAGGACGGCCCCGACGACCTCGACGGCGACGGCGCGATCGTCAAGATGAGGTTCGCGGACCCGGAAGGGACGATGATCGCGGACGGCTCGGACCCGAGGCTCCTGCGGCCGGCGGATCCCCTGAAGGGCGAGCGGGGCCGATGGAAGCTCGAGCCCGAGGGGACCGACGAGGACGGCGACGGGAAGACGAACGAGGACCCGCCGGGGGACGCGCGCCCGGACCGCAACTTCCCGCAGGGACACCCCGAGCACGCTCCGGACGCCGGGGCCCACGCCGCCTCCGAGCCCGAGACGCGGGCGCTCCTCGAGTTCTGCCTCGCGCACCGCAACGTCGCGGCCGTCCTCGTCTACGGGCGCCACGACAACCTCGTGCAGACCCCCGGCGACGCGGACGCGCAGGAGGGCGAGGTCCGGGGCCTCACGACGAAGATCCCGAAGGGGGACCTCCCGATCCTGAAGGAGGTCGGTGAGCGGTACCGAGAGGTGACCGGCTCGAAGGCGAAGGGGGAGAAGGCGGACGACGGAGGCGCCTTCGCCGCCTGGGCCGCCTTCCAGTTCAGCGTCCCCACCCTCGCCGCGACGCTTTGGAAGCCCGACCTCGAGAACCTCCCCCCGGCGAGCGCCCCCGCCTCGGCGCCCGCGACGGCCCCCGCGAGCGCTCCGGCCAGCAAGCCCTCGGGGAAGGACGAGTCGCTGGAGGAGGACCGCAAGCGACTTCGCTGGAACGACGCCGTCCTCGGGGGGTCGGGGTTCGTCGAGTGGCACGAGGTCGCGCACCCGGAGCACGGCCGCGTCGAGGTCGGGGGCTGGCGGCCGTTCGTCCTGAGCAACCCCCCGCCCGCCGAGATCGCGGCGATCGCCGAGAAGGAGGCCCGGTTCCTGGCCGCCCTCGCCGGCTTCCTCCCGCGGGTGAGGGTCTCCGAGGCGCGCGTCGAGGCGCGGGGCGGCGACCTGTTCTCGATCGAGGCGGCCGTCGAGAACATCGGGCGGTTCCCGACGGCGACGGAGATGGGACGGCGGACGGGGAAGGTCCGGCCGGTGCGCGTCCGGCTCGAGATCCCGGAGGGAGCCGCGATCCTCGCCGGGGAGAGGCAGATCCTCGTCCCCTTCCTTCCGGGAGGGGGCGGGCGCCAGGAGCTGCGCTGGATCGTGCGGGCCCCCGCGGGCTCCTCGGGGAGCCTCGAGGTCTCGACGGATCGAGGCGGCCGCGACGCGCGGGAGATCCGCTTCGAGGGGAGGACCCCGCGATGATCGGGCTCCCGCTCCTGATCGCCGCGCTCGCCGGCCCCGTTCTCCTCGCGGGGGCGGGGCAGGCGGCGAACCGCCACCGCGTCGAGATCGCGTTCAACCGCTTCTACGACTACGAGGAGCTCGTCGGCCACTTCCGCCGGCTCCACGAGGCCTACCCGGCGCTGACGAGGCTCGAGTCGATCGGGAAGTCCCACGAGGGGCGCGATCTCTGGATCCTCACGATCGCGAACTCGGGGACCGGCCCCGAGGAGCGGAAGGCCGCGATGTGGATCGACGGCAACGTCCACGGCAACGAGGTCCAGGGGGGGGAGGCCGCGCTCTACGCGGCCTGGTACCTGCTCGAGAATCACGGGCGGCTCGAGGTGGTCACGCGGCTCGTCGACGACCGGGTCTTCTACGTCCTGCCGAGCCAGAACCCCGACGGGCGGGCCCACTGGTTCGCCGCGGCGAACGACCCCAGCTCCTCCCGCAGCGGCAAGCGGCCGCTCGACAACGACCGCGACGGCGTGGCCGACGAGGACGGCCCCGACGACCTCGACGGGGACGGGAACCTCTGCCAGATGCGCAAGCGCGTCCCCGACGGGACGCACCGCCTCGACCCCGACGATCCCCGCGTGATGGTCCCCGTCGAGCCGGGGAAGACCGGGGAGTGGATCCTCCTCGGGATCGAGGGGATCGACAACGACGGGGACGGGCGGATCAACGAGGACGGCCCGGGAGGGTACGACCTCAACCGCAACTGGCCCTCCGACTGGCTCCCCGACTACGTCCAGTTCGGGGCGGGGGAGTACCCCCTCTCCCATCCCGAGTCCCGGGCGATCGCCGACTTCCTCCTCGCCCACCCGAACGTCGCCGCCGTGCAGTCCTTCCACAATGCCGGGGGGATGATCCTCCGCGGGCCGGGGGCGCAGGAGCGCGGCGAGGCCTACCCCGCCGCGGACGAGCGCGTCTACGACCGGATCGGCGCGGACGGGGAGTTCATGCTCCCCTTCTACCGCTACATGGTCATCTGGCGGGACCTCTACACGGTGCACGGCGGGTTCGTGAACTGGACCTACGAGGGGCTCGGGATCTTCTCCTTCACGAACGAGCTGTGGGCCTCCCCGCAGTACTCGGGCGGGAAGGGGGACCTCGACCCGAAGGCGCGCCTCAAGTGGAACGACCTCCTGATGCTCGGGGAGGAGTTCGTCCCCTGGCACGAGGCGACCCATCCCCGCTACGGGGCGATCGAGATCGGCGGGATGAAGAAGATGACGGGGCGGGTCCCCCCGCCCTGGATGATCGAGGAGATGTGCCACCGCAACGCCGCCTTCTGCCTGCGGCACGCCGACGCGATGCCGAAGGTCGAGGTCGAGCCCCTCGAGGTCGAGCCGCTCGGGCAGGGGACGTTCGGCGTCACCGCGACGGCGCGCAACCTCGGCCTGATTCCCACCCGCTCGGCCCGGGCCTCCGGCAAGCGCCTCGGCCGTCCCGACATCCTCACGATCGCGGGCCCCGGCGCGACGGTGGTCGGCGGCGGGCCGCTCCCCGAGCGCTTCCGCCCCGAAAGCGTGTCGCTCGTCGAGGACGAGCCCGCGCGGCTCGTCCTCGAGCAGGGGCTCGGCTCCCACGAGCGACGCCGGTTCCGCTGGATCGTGCGGGGGACGGGGGAGATCGCCGTCACCTACGACGCGGAGAAGGGGGGGATCGCCACGGCCCGGGCCCCGCTCCGTTGAGGCCAGCTCCGTCGAGGATGGGCGCGCTCCTCCTCCTCGGGGCCCTTCCCCTCCTCCCCGCCTGCCGGGCCCCCCGCGTCCGGACGGGCCTCGACCTCCTCGTCGCCCGCGCATCCGGGGAGTTGCGCGGGAAGCGGGTCGGGCTGATCTGCCATCCCGCCTCCGTTGACGCGCGGGGACGCCACGCGATCGACCTCCTCCGCGCCGCGCCCGGGGCGACGCTCGCCGCGATCTTCTCCCCCGAGCACGGGCTGCGAGGGGGGGAGACCGGGGAGGTCGCGCACGGGCGCGACGAGGCGACCGGGCTCCCCGTCTGGAGCCTCTACGGCGAGGTCCGCAAGCCGAGCCCCGGGATGCTCGAGGGCCTCGACCTCCTCGTCTTCGACCTCCAGGACGTCGGGGCGCGTTTCTACACCTACCTCTCGACGATGACCCTCGCGATGGAGGCGGCGGCCGAGGCGGGGATCGGATTCCTCGTCCTCGACCGCCCCAATCCGATCGGCGGGGAGATCGTCGAAGGGCCCGTGCTCGACCCCGACCTCCAGTCCTTCGTCGGGATCCGCCCGATCGCGCTGCGCCACGGGATGACGCTCGGGGAGCTCGCGCGGCTCATCGCCGCGTGTCACCTGGGCGGGAGGCGCCTCGACCTCTCCGTCCTCCCCTGCGAGGGGTGGGAGCGCGGGATGCTCTTCCCCGGGACGGGGCTCCCTTGGGTCCCCCCCTCGCCGAACCTCCCCGACCCGGAGGCGGCGCTCCTTTATCCCGGAATCTGCCTCCTCGAGGCGACGAACCTCTCCGAGGGTCGCGGGACGGACGCCCCGTTCCGGCTCGTCGGGGCTCCGTGGGTCGGGGGGGAGCGGCTCGCGGCGGCCCTCGCGGGGAGCCCCGGGGTCGAGGTGGAAGCGTCCCGCTTCACCCCCCGGTCCATCCCGGGGAAGGCCCCGGACCCGAAGCACCGCGACCTCGAGTGCGGGGGGATCCGGCTCCGCGTCACCGATCCGGCCCGGTTCCGCTCGGTCGACTTCGGGGTGCGGCTCCTCTGCGCCGTCCGCGACCTCCATCCGGGCCGGCTCTCGCTCGCGGCGCGCGGGTTCGACCGGCTTGCCGGCGCCCGCTGGCTCCGCGAGGCGATCGAAGGGGGGGAGCCGGTCGAGGCGATCCTTCCGCGGCTCGAGGCGGAGGCCGGGCGCTTCCGCGAGGAGCGGGCGCCCTACCTCCTCTACGGGCCGCGCACCCCAGGGAGCGCGGCGGGGCGCGATCGCGGGTATGCTCCCGTGGCGAGATCGGCATGGCGGGGAAGAAAAGCGCATTCCTGACGCGGCCCGGGCGACCGATCCTCGTCCTCCTCCCCGCCCTGCTCTCGCTCGGCGCCGCCTCGCGGGCCCTCGGCCAGCGGACTCCCCTCGGCGGGGGGTGCCCCTTCCCCGGGGGGACGCCCCTCCTCCTCACGTGCGGGGCGACCCTCCCCAAGATCGGCGAGACCGACTTCGAGCTCTTCGCCTCGGGCATGCCTCCCGGGGCGATGGGCCCCGAGCTGTTCGTCGGGCTGTGCGCAGCCTCCCCCGTCCCGCCCCCCGTCTACGCCTCCGTCTGCTCCCCGGGCGCGCCGGGGTGCGCCGTCGTCCTCGACCTCTCCATTGAGGTCTACGTCCCCTTCCCCGTCCTCGGGCCGGGAGGCTTCCTCCCGGAGTGGTCCCTCGGGATCCCGAACGATCCGAGCCTCGTCGGGATGACCTTCTGCACGCAGGCGGTGGCCGCGGTCCTCTCGGGCGGGGGGATGTGCCTCGCCCTGTCGAACGGGATCCAGATCACCGTCCTCCCGTAGCGCCGCGCCTCGCGCGGTTCTCGCCGCGGGCGGGGGCGGAGTCACAGGTTCGTGGCGGTCGTGATCTCGAGGTTCGTGAGAGCGAAGGGAGCCCCGACGACCGCCTGCCAGTAGAGCGAAGCCCCCACGAGGGCCGGGCTCTGTGGAACCGCGAAGGGGATCGACGCACGGCCCTGCGCGTCCAGGGAGCCCGCCCCGGACAGGTAGAGGAAGAGGGGATTAAGCCGCAGCGTCCCGAAGGGAGGGATCGGCACGCTCGCCGGCCCGACCGACCAGGCGAGGATCCAGCTGCCCGAAGGAGGCCCGTAGAGATCCAACGTCAGGGGCTTCCCCGTCCGCGGGAGCCCTCTCCACGCGAGCTGGCGGGTCAGATTCAGGAGGAGGCGGTCTGAGCCTTCGTCGCCGATCCACACGTCGAGGTCGCCGTCTCCGTCCAGGTCTCCCAGGGCGACGGCCCTGGCGTCGGCGACCGTCGCGGGAAGCTCAGGGGTAGCGTCGGCGAAGAGGCCCGAGCCATCGTTCACGTAGAGGCGGGCGGGCTCCTCGTAGTTCCCGATCAGGGCATCGGGATCGCCGTCGCCGTCCACGTCTCCCAGGGCGAGGGCGACCGTCGGGTCGACGTTCACAGGTAGCTGGGCGGGGGCGTCGGCGAAGAGGCCCGAGCCATCGTTGAGGTAGAGGCGGGTGGGCTCCTCGTAGTTCCCGATCAGGGCATCGGGATCGCCGTCGCCGTCCACGTCCCCCAGAGCGAGGGCCTGCGTGAACCCGAGGATCGCGGGAAGCTGGGAGGTCGCGTCCGCGAACGAGCCCCCGCCGTCGTTCACGTAGAGGCGATCCGGCTGCGCGCTCGAGTACCCGTTGCCGATCAGGGCGTCCAGGTCCCCGTCCGCATCCACATCCCCGACGGCGATCGCGCGGGTGCTCTCGAGGTGAGCGGGGATCTGGGACGTCGCGTCCGTGAACCCCCCCGAGCCGTTGTTCAGGTAGAGCCGGTTCTGCCCGTGGTTCCCGATCCAGGCGTCGAGATCTCCGTCTCCCTCGACGTCCCCCAAGGAGACGGAAGTCGACTGGGCGACGATCGCGGGGAGCTGGGACGGGGCGTTCGCGAAGGCGCCCATCCCGGCATTCAGGAAGAGGAAGTCCGCCTGGCCGTAGTTCACGAGCAGGGCGTCGAGGTCCCCGTCCCCGTCCACGTCTCCGGTCGCGACAGCCTGCGTGTACCCGAGGATCGCCGGGAGCTGGGACGAGGCATCCGTGAACCCCGCCGCGCCGTCGTTCAGGGAGAGACGATCCTGCTCCGGAGGGTAGGGGACGTTCCCGGACAGGACGTCGAGGTCCCCGTCCCCGTCGACGTCTCCGAGTGCGATCGCGTACGTGTCGTCGGGGACGCTGGGAACCTGCCCCGTGGCGTCGGAGAATCCCCCCGACCCGTCGTTCAGGAAGAGACGGTTCGGCCCCTCGTACACGCCGATCAGGGCGTCGAGGTCTCCGTCCCCGTCCACGTCCCCGGGGGCGACGGCCCGGGTTTCGTCGAGCGTCGCGGGGATCTCCGCCGTGGCGTCGGCGAACACTCCGGCGCCGTCGTTCCGGTACAGGCGGTTCGATCCCTCGTAATCTCCGATCAGGGCGTCCAGGTCCGCGTCCCCATCCACGTCCGCCAGAGCGACGGCCGTGGACTGGCCGAGGACCGCGGGGAGTTGGGAGGTCGCGTCGGCGAACAACCCCGACCCGCCGTTCAGGAGGAGGAGGTCCGCCTGCGGGAAATAGCCGCTCCGTCCGAACACCGCGTCGAGGTCCCCATCCCCGTCCACGTCCCCCAACGCGATGGCCGTCGTCAGCGGGGGGACGGGGGGGAGCGCGTACGGCGCGTCCGCGAACGCGCCGGTTCCGTTGTTCAGGTACAGCCGGTCCGTTGCGCCCAGCGCGCTCGCGGCGTTCGAGTTGCCGATGAGCGCGTCGAGGTCTCCGTCGCCGTCCACATCTCCCAGGGCGACGGAGTGCGGGGGGCCGGGGAGCGGGGGGAGGTGGGCCGTTGCGTCCGAGAACACGCCGGAGCCGACGTTCAGGTAGAGGCGGTACTCGACGATGGGGCAGGTGAGGCCCACTCCGCTGGAGATCCCGAGGAAGGCGTCGAGATCCCCGTCGCCGTCGACGTCCCCCAGGGCGACGGAGGTCGCGGGACCGGGAATCGCGGGGAGCTGGAAAGGAGCGTACGTGAACACGCCGGCGCCGCCGTTCAGGTAGAGGCGGTACTCGCCGGAGTTCGCGAGGAAGGCGTCGAGATCCCCATCGCCGTCGACGTCGCCCAGGGCGGCCCCTCGCGTGGTGTCGGGAATCGCGGTGAACGGCGAAGGGGCGTCGGTGAAGTCCCCGGAACCGTCGTTCCGGAGGAGCCGGCTCGGCTCCCCCTCGTTGCCGATCAGGGCGTCGAGGTCTCCGTCCCCGTCCACGTCCCCCAGGGCGATGGCCCTCGTGGGGTCGGCCTCCGAGGGAACCATCCGGCGCAGCTCGGCGAATCGCTGGGGTTGAGCCCGACCTGGGGAGAGGAGAACGACCGACAGGAGCGCGGAAGCACCGAGAACCGCAGATGCACGCATCGCCGCACCTCGCTCGGGGGCGACGGCGATGATCCTCCTCGCATCCCGGCGTGGCAAGGAGCCGGGCCTCCGGGAGGACGCGCGGAGGGGCCCTCCGAGATCCTCGGGAGCCGAACCCGGTCCGAGCCGAGACGGGCGGGAACCGGTCGGGGACTTTGCTTCGCCCGGCTCATTCGGTGAAATCGCCCCCGCGCGCCCCGCCTCGCGCAGCTCGTCCGTGAGAAGAACTTCCCGTCTCGCCGGATCCGACCCCGCACGGGAGCGCCCATGAAGGGAGAGATCCTCTACCTCTACGCCTACGACGTCGCCTACGAGCTGCCGCTCGAGCGGATCGAGGGCGCGCAGGGGAAAGCGGAGGCGCCCGCCCTGCGGCCCGGGAAGTCGGCCCCGCGCGAGGTCCGCGTCGAGCGCTGCCTCCGGATGCCGCTCGCGCCCATCCGGGCGGGGGAGATCTCCCTCGAGGCCTCGGCCGACCTCTACCCCTTCGGCGTCGTCGCCCTCACGCTGCGCCTCGAGACGCAGGGGACGGGCCTCGCCGACTTCGTGCGCTGGCACGAGCCCCCCCTCCCTGGCGGCCGCACGCTCGACTCCCTCGCGCGGGAGGGGCTCGACCGCGTGCTCGTCCGCATCGCGGAGCACGTCGAGCGCGGGAGCCTCTCCCCCGAGGTGCCCGAGGCCTACACCGTCTTCCGCTTCACCCCCGAGGAGCTCGGCCTCGCCGACGGCGAGGCGTGGCTCGAGGAACGGCGCCGGGAGGTGGCCGGCCTCCTCACCGCGGAGGGGGACGGCGCGCGGCTCTCCGAGGCCGAAGTGTCGGAGACCCTCAAGCACCGCTTCTCCTACTACCGGGACGACGTCGTCGTCCTCGACTGGGACGCCGCGTTCCTCGTCGAGCGAGGGGAGGCCGCCGACGTCCTGCGCACGATCGAGCTCGCCAACCTCCAGCTCGTCGAGTACCGGCACTACGACGCCGTCCTCGACCGCGTCGTCGAGCGCGCTTACGACGACCTCGAGCGGTTCCAGAAGCGGGGGCTCGGGTTCCTGGGGCTCGGGGAGCGCCTCGGCGAGCTACGGGAGATGCGCGTGAGCCTCTCCGAGGTGGCCGAGGAGGTCTCGAACGCGACGAAGTTCATCGGCGACTGGCACCTCGCGCGCCTCTACATGGGCTGCGCGGAGCGCTTCCACCTCCCGGAGTGGAAGGCCTCCGTCGAGGAGAAGCTGCGCACCCTCGACGAGCTCTACAACCTCGCCGCGGGAGAGGCGACGAACCGCAAGCTCCTCGCCCTCGAGGTCGTCATCGTCCTCCTCTTCCTCGTCGACCTCGTCCTCCTCGCCGTCCTCCCCTTCCGCTAGGAAACTGCCCCGGGTCCGTGTGGATCGGGCCCCCCCTCCCCCTGC
>CBRGOK010000066.1:0-10578 GCA_967798035.1 uncultured bacterium | reverse complement strand
CGCCGAGAAACCCCCGCAATAGACGCGCCCGACCGTCGAGGGCTTCAGGCCCGGGCTCTTCTCCTCGATCGTGACCTCGACGGCGAAGCGCTTCACCTCGTCGTCCCACCCCCAGCGCGAGCCCGCGATCTGCGCGACCTTCGTGACGCTCCCCGAGAGGTGGCGCGTCGGGTCGGCCTCCGGCGTGACGACCGCGGTCTGGCCGACCTTGAGCTTCCCGATGTCGGTCTCGTGGATCTGGAGGAGGACCTGGAGGACCTCGAGGTTCGGGATCGTGAGGATCGTCCGGTTCTGCCAGACGCTCATCCCGACCTTCACCTCCTGGCGGTTCCAGGGCTCCTCGGGGTCCCCGTAGACGACGATCCCGGGCTGCTTCGCCTTGATCGTGCACTTCTCGAGGTTCTTCTTCGTCCGGTCGTACTGCTCCTTCGTCGAGATCGTCGCCCGCTCCTTCTGCTTCGAGGCCGCCTCCTTCTGCCGCAGGTGGCTGTCGGCGGTCTTTCTCGCCCGCTCGAGCTCGCTCTTCGCCTCCTCGGCGGAGGCCTCCCGCTGCCGGAGCGTCATCGGGTGGGTGTACTTGTTGAAGAGCTCGAGGGCGAGGTCGGCCGACTCCTTCTGGACCTTCAGGGTCTCGTACTTGATCCGCTCCTGCTCGACCTGGTGGGGCGTGAAGAACCCCTCCTTCTCGAGCGTCTGGGCGTCCTCGTAAGTCTTCTCCGCCCGCTTCAGCTCCGAGACGGCCTTGTCGACCTCGAGGATGAGCTTGCGGCGCTGGTCGGGGGCCTCCCCCTCCTTGTACTTCTCGAGCTCCTTCTCCGCGACCTCGACCTTGAGCGCCGCCTTCTTGAGGTCGCTCTCGTTCGTCGCCTTCTGGATCTCGAGGTCGGTCTGCGCGGCGGAGAACTCCGTCTCGACCTGCGCCACCTGGATCTCGAGCTGGTCGAAGCTCTTCTGGAGGTCCTTCTTGTCGAGCTCGACCAGGAGGTCCCCCTCCTTCACGTCCTTCCCCTCCTCGATGATCCAGGTGACCTCGGAGCGGTTCTCGATCTCGGAGTGGACCGACTTCGACTCCTTCGACTTGACCGTTCCGGTCGAGACGACGGCGATCTTGAGCTTCCCTCGCGCGGCGACGGCGGTCCCCGTCGTCCCGTTCCCCGCCTCGCCCTTGGAGGAGAAGTGGGCCCTCGCCGCGGCGAGGAGGCCGACGAGGAGGGGGGCGCCGAGCCCGGCGAGGATCAGTCCTTTTCGACCCATAGGCCCTCCGGATCGAGCACCAGCGTACCGAGGATGCGGCGCAGTTGCAGGCGCGCGATCTCGTAGTCCACCCGGTCCTGGATCTCCGCGTTCCTCGCGTCGAGGAGGCCCTGCTCCGCCTCGACGAGGTCGCGGTTTTGGACGTTCCCCGCCCGGAACTGGATCGTCGTGATCCGCACGGTCCGCTCCTCCGTCTCGATCTTGCGCCGCTGGATGTCGAGGGTCGTGCGCACGCGCTGGAGGTCGCGCAGGTTGCGGCGGACCTCGAGGGCGAGGTTGTCGCGGGCGAGGTCGTAGGCGCGCCGGGCTCGGTCGAGGGAGATCAGCGCCGAGCGGTAGGCGTTTCGCTCCGCCTTGCGGTCGAGGGGAAGGCCGAGGGAGAGCCCCGCGGTCAGGGTGGAATCGCGGAACCGCTGGTTGTCGAAGCCGGCCCTCGAGCCCGTCGCGAGGCTCCCGTCGACGTCGAAGTTGAGGTCCGCGTTGAGCCCCTGCGCCGCGATCCGGACCGCCCGCTGCGCGTCCTCCAGCTCGTCCTGCGTGGTCTTGAAGTCGAGACGATTGCTCTCCGCCGCGGCGATCGCGGAGAGGAGGTCGAGGCTCACGGGGAGGAAGGGGGGCTCCTCCGGCTCGATCTCCAGGCGGACGGCGGTCGTCAGCCCGAGGAAGATCTTGAACTGGTCGAGGGCGTCCTCGAAGGACTGCTCCGCCTCGAGGAGCTGGTTCTGCCCGTCGAGGTCCCCCTGCTGCGCGCGGTAGAGATCGACGCGGTTCAGCTGCCCGACCCGGTGGAGCGCCTCGGACTGGGCGAGCGTGCGGACCGCGGCCCGGCGGCGCACGCGCGTGTTCTCGAGCACCCGCTGCTGCGCGACGAGGTTGTAGAAGCGCCGTGCGACGTCGATCGAGAAGTCCTGGCGGAACAGCTCGTAGTCGCGCGCAGCGTAGACCATCGAGCGCTCGGCCTGGACGAGCGGCTCGTGGGAGGCCTCGTAGCCGACGCCGCGCAGGAGGTTCTGGGAGTAGCTCGCGGAGACGGTGGCCGCGTAGGAGGGATCCGAGAGCCCGGTGTTCCGCACGGCGGTCTCCGCCGCGTTCAGCTCGAGGGTCCCCCCGAGGGGCATGATCTGCGAGACGCCCAGGGAGCCCCTTCCGGTGTGGACCAGGTCGTCCGAGTCGTGCGGGGAGAAGACCCCCTCCGGGAAGGAGAAGCCCTGGGAGTAGAGGTAGGAGAGGACGCCCGTGAAACGGGGCGAGAAGTTCCTCCGGGTCCCCGTCAGGGAGAGGGCCTGGAGCTGGAGCGACTCGACCTGCGTCTGGTAGTCGCGGCTCTGGCGGATGGCGAGCTGCATCGCGTCCCGGAGACCCAGCCGGAGCGCCTCCGGATGGGAGGCCGGCTGCGAGGCGGGCTCGGTCTCGGGCTCGTCCTCGGCCTCCGCGGGCGCCGACTCCGGCCGCGTCTCCGGGAGCGGGGCCTGCTCCGGCTCGACGAGGTCCGGGACCCGCGCCGCGATGTGGTCCCGCTCGACCTCCTCCAGGATCTCGGCGACCTCGCGATCGGCGTCCCGCACCGCATAGGCCGTGCAGCCCGCGGCGAGGGACAGGGAGCCGAGCAAGGGGAGAAGGCGAAGGGGGCGGGACATTCCGCACCTCCGGGAGCGGCGGAATAGACGAGGATACGCGGGAAACCCTTCCCGCGTGGGAACCGGCCCTCCGGCGGGGACTCGATACCCTCCCCCCCCGCGAAAGTTGCGCCAGGGCGTTCCGGGTTGGAGGGAGGGAGGCGGGTACGCTATCGCGGCCCCGAGAAAGCCGTGGAGGCGCCCGCCGGAGCCCCGCTCGCCGAGACCCTCGCGACCCGGACGCGGGAGGCTGTCCTCTACGTCAAGGAGGCGGGCGGGCGGGTCGTCTGCTTCGCCTGCGGCCACCGCTGCCCGATCCCGGAGGGCCGACCCGGAGTCTGCAAGGTCCGGTTCAACCGGGGAGGAGTCCTCTACGCCCCCTTCGGGTACGTCGGGGCCCTCCAGTGCGACCCGATCGAGAAGAAGCCCTTCTTCCACGCCTTCCCCGGGAGCGAGGCGCTCTCCTTCGGGATGCTCGGGTGCGACTACCACTGCGCCTACTGCCAGAACTGGATCACCTCCCAGGCGATCCGCGATCCGGGCGCCCTCGCGCCTCCGCGCGAGGCGACCCCCGAGGGGCTCGCCGCCCTCGCCCTCCGGCTCGGCGCCCGCGTCGTCGCGAGCACGTACAACGAGCCGCTGATCACGAGCGAGTGGGCGGTCGAGGTCTTCCGTCGCGCGCGCCGGGCGGGCCTCGTCTGCGCCTACATCTCGAACGGGAACGGCACGCCCGAGGTGCTCCGCTTCATCCGCCCCTATGTCGATCTCTACAAGGTCGACCTGAAATCGTTCCGGGACCGGGAGTACCGCCGCCTCGGGGGGAAGCTCGAGACCGTCCTCGACACGATCCGCCTCCTGAAGCGGATGGGATTCTGGCTGGAGATCGTGACCCTCGTCGTGCCCGGGCTGAACGACTCCGCCGAGGAGCTGCGCGACATCGCGCGGTTCCTCGCCTCGGTCTCCCCGGAGGTCCCGTGGCACGTCACGGCGTTCCACCCCGACTACAAGATGACCGACCGTGACGGCACGCCGGTGGCGAAGCTCCTCGAGGCGGTCGAGATCGGCCGGAAGGAAGGGCTCCTCTTCGTCTACGCCGGGAACCTGCCGGGCCGCGTCGGCGACGCCGAGGACACCCGGTGCCCGAAGTGCCGTGGAACCCTGATCGCCCGGCGGGGCTACCGGATCCTCGAGAACCGGCTCCGGGACGGGACCTGCCCCGACTGCGGAGCCGCCGTCCCCGGTTTCTGGAAGCCGCTCCCTTTCGTCGAGCCCCCCGCGATCGGATCCGATGACCTCGCGCGCACCTGACCGAGAGGGGGCTGTAGAGTCGGGGCTCTTCGGATCCCATGTGGCATCCCCCCGAGTCGATCCGGCACAAGATCCCCGCGGCGCGATGGCCGACGGAGGAGGAGGCGGCGAGCGCCCTCCTCTTCCAGCCGATCCAGGTCGGGCCGGTCCGCCTCGAGAGCCGGACATGGGTGCCCGCGATGGTGCCGTGGCGCGCGACGGAGGACGGCTTCGTCACGCAGGACAACCTCGACTGGTACGCGCGGTTCGCCGAGGGGAGGCCCGGGGCGCTCGTCGTCGAGGCGACGGGAGTGCGGGACGTCCCGAGCGGTCCGCTCCTGCGGATCGGACACGACCGGTTCCTGCCGGGGCTGCGCGCGCTCGTCGAGGCGGTGGCGCGGGCGAGCGAGGGGCGCACGCGGCTCTTCATCCAGATCCTCGACTTCCTCGCCGTGAAGCGCCGCCCCGAGGCCCCCAAGTACTTCGAGCGATTCCTCGCCCTGGGGGACCGGCACCGCCGGGCCCTCGCCCGGGAGACGGGAGAAGAGCGGTGGGTCGAGGCGCCCGAGGCGGAGGTGCGCGCGTTCCTCGCCGCCGCGCCGGACGCGCTCCACGACAAGGTCCTCGACCGCCGCGAGCTCGAGGCGCTGCGCTTCGGCTACCGGGAACGGGTGACCGACCTCGATCTCCCCCATGTCCGCGAGCTGCCCCGCACGCTGCCCGGCATCTTCGCGGAGGCGGCGGCCCGCGCGCGCGAGGCGGGCTTCGACGGCGTCGAGCTCCACTACGCCCACGCCTACACGATGGCCTCCTTCCTCTCCCGGACGAACTCCCGGGAGGACGGCTACGGAGGCTCGCGGGAGAACCGGCTGCGGCTCCCCCTCGAGGTCTACCGCGCCGTGCGAGGGAAGGTCGGGAGCGACTACTGCGTCGGCGTGCGATTCCTCGGGGACGAGTCGATCGAGGGAGGCTCCGATCTCGAGGACGCCGTCCACTTCGGGGTCGCCTTCGCGCGGCACGGGTTCGACTTCCTCTCCCTGTCGAAGGGGGGGAAGTTCGACGACGCGAAGCAGCCGCAGGTCGGGTGGGCCGTCTACCCCTACACCGGGCGGAGCGGCTACGAGTGCATGCCGACCGTCCTGTCGGACGCGCGCGGCCCCTTCGGCCGCAACGTCCCCCTCGCGGCCGCGGTGAAGCGCGCGGTGAACGCGCAGGGCCTCCCGACCCCCGTCGTCGTCTCGGGGGGGATCGGCACCTTCGAGCAGGCGGAGGGGATCCTCCGGGCCGGGGAGGCGGACGTCGTCGCCGCCGCGCGCCAGTCCCTCGCCGATCCCGACTGGTTCCGGAAGGTCCGCCTCGGGCGGGGAGATTCCGTCCGCCGCTGCGTCTACACGAACTACTGCGAGGGGCTCGACCAGAAGCACCGCAAGGTCACCTGCAAGCTCTGGGACCGCGTCGCCCTCGACGAGCCCGGGATCCCCCTCGCCGACGAGGGGCGCCGCCGGCTCCTCCCGCCGCGCTGGGCCCCCTGAAACGAAGAGGGCCGGGGCTCCGCTCCGGAGCCCCGGCCCCCGTGGGTTCAGGCCTCGCTCAGTTCGCGACCGTCGCCGCCTCCCCCTTCTCCTTCAGGGCCCGGATCATCCGGTCCACGGTCACCTTGGAGGGGTCGTAGGTGACGGAGAACTCCTTCTTCCCGACGGCGATGTCGATCGACTCGATCCCGTCCAGTTTCAGCGCGCCACGCACGCTGCTGACGCACCCCCCTCAGGGGACGCGGCCGAGGACCAGATTCGCGTTCCGCATGGAGGTCTCGGCCGTGACCGGGGCCTCCGGCGCGGGCGCGGGGCTGGGCGGGTCCGAGGAGCAGGCGAGGACGAGCCCCGCTGCTCCGAGCGCTGCGAACAGCTTTCGGTTCATGAGGTTTCTCCTGGCCGCCGTTCCTACCAGAAACGCTGCAGTTGCACTCGCCATCGCTCGAGCGCTTCGCGGTCGGCGGCTCCCTCGCGGAAGTCCTCCGGCGGGGCGGCGAATTGCGACAGCCGGACGAACGCCGCCCTCCGGACCTCCGCGTCCGCGTGCTCGAGCAGGTGCCAGAGCGTGAGGGAGTCTTTCGGCCGGGCGGCCTCCAGGACTTTCGCGAGCGCGCCCGCGTCCGGGCCCGCATCGAGCCTCTCGACGGCGGCCGCGAACCCCTCGGGGGCGTCCTCCCAGACGGGGAGCCCCGGACCCCGGTCGGGGTAGGCCCGGCAGGAGGCGTCGGCGGGGACGAGGACCTTCCTTCCCCGGACCTCGAAGGAGACGCGCCCGGAGAGGACGGCGAGGGTCGTCCGCCCCTCCTCGTCGACGAGGGTCCGGTAGACGCACCCGAGGTCGACCGCGATCCCCGAAGGGGTGCCGACCTGGAAGACCCGGGGGGCCGCGAAGATGCTCGCCACGAGCCCCCCTCGCTCGAGGTAGACGCGGTAGGACTCCGCGGCGCCCTCCTCGATCCGGAGCGCGCTCTTCTCCTCGAGCTCGATCAATCCGATCGGACCGACGCGCAGGCGCGCCATTCCCCCCGGGCCGCACCGGACGGTGTCGCCCGCCCGGATCCGGTCTCCCCCCTGGCAGAGCCCGCCGCCGGCCGCGACGATCGCGGCCTCGCCGCGGAGGTCCTCGACGTGGAATCCGGCCCCCGGGGCGCCGGAGCCCCGCCCGAGCAGCCACCAGCCCGTTCCCACGGCGACGAGAAGAGCCGCGGCCGAGGCCGCGACCCGCCAGCGACGGGGGCGGTCGAGCGACCGGAGGGGTCGCTCCTTCCAGCGGTGCCCCGCCAGGGCCTCCTCGAGCCGGACGACGTCCGGATCGGGAGGGGACTTCGGGTCCCAGAGGTAGTCGTCGCGCGGACCTTCGCTCATGACCAGCCTTCCTCCCGTAGCCGAGCCCGGAGGAGTTTCATCCCGCGGTGGAGGTTCACCCGGACCGACCCGTGCGTGAGCCCGCTCGCCGCGGCGATCTGCGGCCCCGACATCCCCTCGACGAGGCGCATCGCGAGGGTCTCCCGGTACGCCTCGGGGAGGGTCCGGAGGATCCGGAGGACCTCCGCCCCGTCCTCGGCGGGCGGGCCTCCCGCGAGGGTGTCGGGGAGAGCCTCGAGGCGCCGTCGTTTCCCCAGCGCGGTGCGCGCCCCGTTGCGGGCGATCGCGGCGAGCCACGGCCCGACCCTCGTCTCGTCGCGCAGCCGGGAGATCCCCCGCCAGGCGGCGAGGAAGACCTCCTGGAGGAGGTCGTCCGCCTCCCCCTGGGGGCCGGAGGCGAGCAGAACGGCGTGGACCATCGGTGCGTACCTCCGGTAGAGCGCGGCGAAGGCGTCGCCGTCCCCCTCCCGCGCGCGGACGGCGTCGACCTCCGGGGGCTCCTCCTCGGCTGCTGGGCGGACCGGCGTCTCGGAGTTCACTCCGGCGGTAACGATCGCTCCCGTCCCGCGGGCAGCCAAGGGCCGACCGGGGGTCGCGGCCGCGCCCACCGTGGGGGCGACCGCTTCCCCCGAAGAGAGGGGTCTCCCCCCCCTCCCGTTAGCGCCCTCATCCGGGAGGGTCGATCTGGACGAAATAGGGCCCACGTCGCGCCGGCACCCGCATCGACGGGCCCCGGCGGAGACGCAACCTCCGAGATCCCGCATGGACCTAGACCTGGTCGGCCAGATCCGAAACCAGCGGACGCTCCCGACCCTACCGCCGATCGCGCTGGACGTCGTCCAGCTCTGCGGCCGGGACGACGTGTCGCTCGAGGACATCGCCCGGGCCGTCATGCGGGACCCCGCCCTCACCTCCCGGCTCCTGCGGATCGCGAACTCGGTCGCCTTCGGCCGGCCGCGCCAGATCGGGAGCGTCCCCCACGCGATCTCCCTCCTCGGGCTGCGGACGATCCGGGTCGTCGCCCTCGCCTCGGCCCTCATCGACAACGTCGAGCATCGCCGCATCCCCGAGTTCGACTACGAGGGGTTCTGGCGCAACTCCGTCGCGGCGGCGCTCGCCGCCCGGTCCTTCTCGGAGCTGAGCGCGAAGCCCCACCCCGACGAGGCGTTCCTCGCGGGGCTCCTCCAAGACCTCGGCCTCTACGGCCTCGCCGACGCCCTGATGGATCGCTACCTCTCGCTCCTCCAGAGCGCGTACGAGCAGGGGCTCGACCTCGCGCCGCTCGAGGAGGAGCGGCTCGGCGTGAACCACGCCGATATCTCCGCCGCGCTCCTCGAGTCGTGGGGATTCCCCGAACGCATCGTCGAGGCGGTCCGTCGCCACACCCGCCCCTCCTCCGTCCTCCCTCCGCCGACCGAGGCCGACGAGATTGCGACGGCCGCCCACCTCGGCGAGCTCGCGGCGGCCACGTTCCGGCGTCCGACGGCGGCGGTGCTCGAGGCCCTCTCCCGGCAGGCGCGCGACCGTCTCGGCCTCGACGAAGAGCGGGTGGCCGAGGTCCTCCTCTACGTCCACCGGAACGTGGAGGAGACCTCCAAGGCCCTCAACCTCAACGTGGGGACGTCGGACGAGCTGCGCCTGATCCGGCGCCAGATCGAGGAGATCCTGAAGGGGACCGCGAAGCCCTCCGCGGACCCCAAGCAGCCGGGGAAGAAGGAGGAGGCGTTCTCCGACATCGCCGCCCGCGTGGACGCGGTGACGGGCCTCCTCAACCGCGGCGCGATCGAGCGGGAGCTGCTCAAGGTCTACGAGGACTCGACCGGCTCCGGCGAGGGGTTCGCCGCGATCGTCTTCTCCGTCGCCGAGGCCGACCGCAAGACCGGGGACGGGATCCCCGAGGAGCTCCTCAAGGCGGTGAGCCACGTCCTCAAGGTCTCCCTCCCCTCCACCGCCCGGATGGGGCGCTACACGCCGGACGCGTTCCTCCTCGTCGTGCCCGACGTGACGGACGGGGCCGCCCAGGACCTCGCCGAGCGCGTCGTGCGCAACGTGGGGGCGATGGAGGCCCTCCAGAAGAGCGGTCGCGCCCGCGCCCTCCTCCACGCAGGGATCAGCTGGGTGGGCCCGGGCGACGAGAAGGTCGCGACGGAGATCCTCCGCGAGGCGACCCACGCCCTCTCCTGGGCGCGCCAGACCGGGCCGAGCAAGATCGTGATGTCGCGGCCCCTCCACTCGCCCGAGCCGGCGGAGATCGGGGAGGAGACGACGGCGCCGGAACCGGCGGCCGATGCGGCGGCCGGGGACGGCGCGGAGCCGGCCGGCTCCCCCAACTGGACCCCGAATCCCTCAAATCCGAACATCCTTCCACTTGCCACGGCGGAAGAGCCCAACGAGGAGGAGGCAGCGGGTCCCCCAGTCGAGAGTGGTGGCGACCCAGATCCCGGGGAGCCCTAGGACGCCGGGGGAGCCGAGGAGGTAGGAGAGCGGCACCCGCAGCCCCCACGCCCCGACGAGGGTGGCGAAGAGGGGCCCGCGCGTCGCGCCCGCGCCCCGCAGACCTCCCGAGAGGGCGAAGGCGAGGGTGAGGAAGGGGATCTCGACCGCGGCGACGGGGAGGCATCGCCCGGCGATCGCGAGGACCCCGGCGTCGGAGTGGAAGAGCGAGGCGAGGGTCGTCGGGAGCGCCAGGAAGGCGAGGCTGACGAGCCCCATCAGGGAGGTCCCGATCCGCGCGGTCTCCACCACGCCGCGCGAGGCGAGCGCGGGATTCCTCGCCCCGAGCATCTGCCCGGACAGGGTCGCCGCGGCGATGTGGAATCCGAAGGCCGGCATGAAGGCGACCGACTCGAGGGTGATCGCCACCCGGTGCGCCGCGATCGCGGTCTCCCCGAGCGCGAAGACCGCCCGCTGGTAGAGGAGGAAGCCCGCGTGGAAGAGGACCGCCTCGAGCCCGCTCGGCGTGGATATGCGAAGGAGGCTCCTGAGGGTGGGGCCGCTCGCCCGGCGGAGCTCCCGGAAGGGGAGGCGCAGCCTTCCCCCCCACCCGCGCTCGAGCGCGAGGAGGAGGTAGCCCGCCTCGAGGACCCCGGCGAGCGCCGTCGCCAGCCCCGCCCCGGGCACTCCGAGGCGGGGGAAGCCGCCGTGGCCGTAGATGAGGAGCCAGTTCCCGAGGACGTTGAAGAGGTTCGCGCCGAGGGTCGCGAGCATCGGCGTCTTCGTGTCCCCCGCGCCGCGGAGCGACGCCATCGCGGCGAGCGCGAGGAAATCGAAGGGGAACGCCGCGATCGTGAACCGGAGATAGCCGACCGCCATCGCCCGGACCTCCTCCGGGACGTTCCCCCCCGCGAAGGCCTCCACGATCGGCCGGGCCGCCGCGATCCCGCCGAGGGCGACCGGGAGGCCGAGGAGGCTCGCCAGGACGAGCGCGCTCGCCACGGCGGAGCGCGCCTTCCCCTCGTCCCCCTCCCCCTCCGCGCGGGCGACGAGGGCGGTCGTCCCCACCGTGAAGACGGTGAAGATGACCG
>CBRGOK010000065.1:0-10624 GCA_967798035.1 uncultured bacterium | reverse complement strand
CCTCGGCCGTGGCCCGGTCCTCCGCGTAGACCTTCGCGTAGACCCGAGCCTCCCCTCCCTCCGGCCGGCCCGCCTTCCAGAGGAACAGGGCCGAGACGCCGGGCTTGTACCGCGCGTACTCGACCTGCGGCGAGCCGAGGACCTCGCCCTCGAGCGCCCTCTCCATCGCCCGCCGCCTCCTCTCCGGATCGAGGAGGGCGGCGAGACCGGGGATCGCCGGATCGAGGCGGGCGGGGTCGGAGCCGGCCGACGGACGCTTCACGGCTCAGGCTTGCGCGCCGGCCGGGTCGAGGGCGGGCCGCTCCGAGGCGATCGCGAGCGAACGGTAGAGATCGCAGTCCCGCAGGAGGTCGGCGTGCTTCCCCTCCGCGACGACCCGCCCGCCGTCGAGGACGACGACCCGGTCGAAGGCGGGCAGTCCCGCGAACCGGTGCGCGATCAGCAGCAGCGTCCGCCCCTCGAACAGCGCGAGGAGGTCGCGGGAGACGGCCTCCTCCGTCGCCGCGTCGAGCCCGGTGAAGGGCTCGTCGAGGACGACGATCGGCGCATCGCGCAGGGCCGCCCGCGCTAGGGCGAGGCGCTGGCGCTCGCCTCCGGAGAGGGTCGCCCCCCGCTCCCCGAGCCGGGTCTCGAACCCGTGCGGGAGCCTCCCGACGAACCCGTGCGCCCCCGCGCGCCGCGCGGCGGCGAGCATCTCCTCGGGCGTCGCCTCGGGTCGCCCGAAGAGGAGGTTCTCCCGGACGGTCATCCCGAAGAGGACCGACTCCTGGAGGACGAGGGTGACCTGGGAACGGAGGCTCTCGAGCGTGAGCTGCCGCAGGTCGCGCCCGTCGACCCGCACGACCCCCTCGGAGGGCTCGCGAAGCCGGGGAATCAGGGAGACGAGGGAGGACTTCCCCGAACCGGAGGGGCCGACGATCGCGACCTTCTCCCCCGCCGCCACCGCGAGAGAGATCCCGTCGAGCGCCCGGCGGCCGTTCGGGTAGACGAGGGAGACCCCCTCGAACCGGATCTCCCCGCGCAGCCGTGTGGCGGGCTCGGCGCCCGGCAGGTCGCGGATCTCCGGCTCGCGGCCGAGGATCTCGAGGATCCGCTCGCCGCAGGCCGAGGCCTTCGCGACGCGAGCGAGGCTCCGGACCGCCTGGCGGAGCGGCCGGTAGAAGCTGCGGACGTAGGCGACGACGACGAAGAGATCGCCCCCCGTCAGCCGCCCCTGGAGGACCTCCCGGGCGCCGAAGGCGAGGACGGCCGCCGTCCCGAGGCCGGTGACGACCTCGACGACGCGCTGGAGCCCGGCCTCGAGGCGGGTCGACTTGAGCCCCGCCTTGAGGGACTTCCGGTTCCTGGAGGCGAAGATCTCCGCGGCGTACTCCTCCCGGGCGAAGGCCTGGACGAGCGCGACGGAGGCGAGGGACTCCGCGGCGACCGAGGCGGTCTCCCCCTCGCGGCGGCGGGCATCCCGGACGGCCGCGCGCAGGCGCGCGCCGAACCGGACGGTCGCCAGAGCGAGGAGCGGGACGACCGCGAGGGCGATCCCCGCGAGCGCCGGGGAATAGAAGAGGAGGACGGCCACCATCCCGACGAGGAGCGCTCCGTGCTCGGCGAGGTCGAGGACGGAGGGGACGAGCATCTCCTTCAGCGCCTGGACGTCCCCCGTGACGCGCATCAGCAGGTCGCCCGCGCGCGACGTCTCGTGGAACGACAGGGGGAGCCGCAGGAGGTGCCCGTAGAGCCGGCGCCGGATCCGGTAGGCGATCCGCTGTCCCGCCGTCGCCGAGAGGATCGCCTGCGCGGATTGGCACCCGGCGCCGAGGAGGGCGATCGCGAGGACCGCGAGGGCGGTCGCCGCGATGAACGCGGCAGGGGAGAGTCCGAGGAGCCACGCCGGGAGATGCCGGGCCCTCGCCTCGGCGTCCAGGGTGAGGGCGTCGATCAGGAACTTGACCGGCCAGGGGCCCGCGAGGACGGCGCCGATCCCGCCGAGGACCGCGAGGAGGGCGAGGAAGAGCCGGAGCCGCTCCTTCCGCACGTCGGGCGCGAAGGTCCGGTAGACGCGTAGGGCGGCGGCGAGCTGCTCCCGGCGGAAGAGGGGGAGGCGGACCTTCACGCGGACCTCACCGCGCCACGCCCGCCCGCGGCGTCCGGACCGGACCCTCGAAGAGGGAGGCGAGCCGCGCGACGTTCTTGCGGAGATCGAACAGCTCCTCCGCCCGCCGGCGACCCGCGAGGCCCATCCGATCGCGCGTCGGGGGGGCGGAGAGAAGCTCGTCCAGGGCGTCGGCGAGAGCCTCCGCCTGTCCGGCGGGGACGAGCCGGCCCTCGATCCCGTCCCGCACGATCTCGGGGATCCCACCCACCGGCGTGGCGACGGCGGGGACGCCCGAGGCGAGTGCTTCGAGGAGGATGGTCGGGAGGGCGTCCTGGTTCCCGTCCTCGCCGACGACGCAGGGGGCGGCGACGACCGCCGTCCCGCGGAGGGCCTCGACCACCTCGTCCTGGGTGACCGCCCCGCGGAACTCGAAGGAGGCGCCGAGCTCCGCCGCCGCCGCCGCGCGCTCGAGGGAGGCCCGTTCCTCGCCGTCGCCGAGGAGGAGACACCGGTAGGGCCGGCCGCGCCGCCGCAGGATCGCGCAGGCCTCGACGAGGAGACCGAACCCCTTCTTCGGGACGAGCCGGCCCACCCCGAGGATCGTGCGCAGGCCCGGGTCCCGCGCCGTGGGCCGGAACCTCTCGAGATCGATCCCGTTGTAGATCCGCTCGATCGGTGTCGACCCGCCCGGGTAGAGCTGCTCCTCCAGGAAGCGGCGGTTCGCCTCGCAGACGGTCACGACGAACCGCGCGCCGTCCGCGAGGACCCGGTAGCGGGCGGCGTCGACCGCGTGGCGGTAGATGTCCTTCGCGTGGCAGGTGAAGGAGTAGGGGGGACCTCCGAGCCGCCGGACGAGGTGGGCGACGATCGTCGAGCCCGTCGCGAAGTGGGCGTGGAGGTGGTCGTACCCGGCCCGCTGGGCGTGGAGGAGGACGAAGATCGCCTGGGCGAGGACGCGGGGCCCCTCCGGGACGCGATGGTCGAGGAGGAAGGCGACGGCGTCCGGGAGCCGGGAGAGGGCGTCCCCGAGCGAGGCGCGGTTCGCCGCGAGCCATTCCCAGGCCTCGTTCGACCTCGCCTCCGGCAGGTAGGTGACCTGGGTCCGCAGCCGCCCGAGCGCGGGGTGGAACCGCCCGTCGTCGGGCCTGTAGAGGGAGGCGACGCCGACGCCGAGCCCTCGCTCCTCGAGGCCGAGGATCTCGTGGAGGATGAAGGTCTCCGAGAGGCGGGGAAACTTCTTGAGGACGTACCCGACCTTCATCCGTGCCTGCCCCCCCGTCCCGCCGCCGCGCGGGCAGGCGGCTGGAGGAGCCACCTCCGTTCCGCGACCGCCCTCTCGGCTCCGGGTGGGGATTCCTTGAGGAGGGTCCCGACCTTCACCCGTGCCTGCCGTTCCCTCCCGCCGCGGCGTGGGCGGGCCTGCGCAGGAGCGCGCGCAGTTCCGCGACGGCCGCCTGCGCTCCGTCGAACTCGAGCGGGCAGGGGACCACGGGGCGGGGGCCCACGAGCGCCTTCTCCACCTCGTCCCGGAGCCGCGCGGGCGTGAGACCGTCGGGGTGGAGCGTGCGGACGAGACCGATCGAGGCGAGGCGTGAGGCGCGAATGAACTGTTCCAACCGGGGCCGCGTCCGGGGAACGAGCACCGCCCTCGTGCCCGCCCACAGGATCTCGCAGGTCGCATTGTAGCCGGCCATCGAGACGACGACGTCGGCGGCGCGGACCAGCTCGGGGACGTTGGCGGCGAAGTCGATCCACCGGACCCCCGGCCGGCCCGCGGCGAGCGCGCGGATGCGGGCGCGTTTCCCCGGGGAGAGGAGGGGGCCCGCGACGAGGACGGACTCGAACCTGGGCGCGGGGCCCTCGTCGAGGCCGTTCAGGTAGGTGCGGAGCAGGGGGGCGCCGTCGCCCCCCCCGCCAACCATCACGAGGACGAGGGGGCGGCGACCGAGGCCCAGCGACGCACGGGTGCGCGCGGGAGGGGCCGGGGCCGGGTCGGGCTGCAGGTACCCGACGAATCGGGTCTTCGCCCGCACGCGCGGGCGGAAGCCGTACTCCCGGGGCAGGTCGAAGACCCGTCGACTGCCGTACACGAGGATCCAGTCGTAGAGCTCGTCGAGCGCGCGCCGGAATGCGGGACGGGACCACTCGGCGCGGATCCGCTCGGGGGCGTCGACGATGTCGCGCAGGCCGAGGACCACCCGCGTCGCGGGGGAGCGACGGCGCAGGGCGCGCAGGGCGGGGCGCAGCTCGCCTGCCATCCCGAGAGGGGCGTGGTCGACGAGGACGAGGTCCGGCCGGAAAGAGACGACCGCCTCACGCAGGAGACGCGCGCGCATGCGGGTCATCTCCCGGATCGAGAGCCCGAGGCTCCGCGCGCGGTATCCCCCCTCCGGGTCCTTCGTCGCCGAGGGGAGCTTGAGGTAGTCGAAGTTCGGAGGGAGCGCGAAGGAGTGGCTGCGTGGGGAGCCCGTCGCGCACAGGATCGAGGCGTCCGGAATCCCGCGGGAGATCGCGCGCGCGAGGAGAAGATTCCGCCGGAAGTGCCCGAGTCCGTAGGTGTCGTGGCTGTAGAGGAACACCCGGAGCCCTCCAATCCGCCCCGAAGGGAGGGAGGGGGCTTCAACCTGGCAGTCGGCTTCGAGCGTAAGCCACATCGACCTGGGACCTCGGCCGCCAAGGATCGTGCCGACCCCGGAAAACCGACCTGGAACGCCGGCCGGTCCCGGGGCGTCCAAGTCCTGGACGGGACGTCCGGCTCCCGGACGAAAACCCTCCGGCGTGCGGGGCCCGAGCCCGGTCCCGCTCCGGCACGAAGATTGAGCAGCCGCCTCCCAGGAGTCAATGGATCGGTAGCTCGAACGAGGCGTTCGGTGAACGAGTGTTCCGGGGCGCGGGGCGGCCCCATCGCTGCGGGTGCCCCGTACTCCTTCAAACTCTCGTGCCCTATCTTCGGGACCGCCGCGACACGACCCTTCCCGCGCCCCACTTTTTCACCGGACCCCCCGCCCCGGGACCCAGGATCGAGCCCGGATCCTGACCCCGGGGCTCGCGAAACGCCAGAGTCGGGCCCCCGCGGGCACGCGAAGGCGCCGGCCCCCCTGCCCGACTACTTCGACCTCTCGGGTCGCGCCTGGAGGTAGCCGAGCGCCTCGAGCGACGCGCGCAGGTCCGGGTCGATCTCCTGTTCCTCGATCGCCAGGCCGCGCGCGAGCCACGCGCGGAGGCGCTCCTGCATCGCCTCCACCTCGGGAGGCGCGGCCCCGGCCGCCAGGAGGTTCCGCCTCTCCTCCGGGTCGGTCGCGAGGTCGAAGAACTCCGCCGGGATCTCCCTCGAGAGGATCAGCTTCTTCCCCCCATGGCGGAGCGCGGCCTCGTGGGTGTTGCGGTACTTCGTGCGGATGTCCGAGCGCAGGAAGACGGGGAGGTCCTCCCACGGCTCGCCCCGCACGAGGGGGAGGAGGCTCGCGCCGTCGAGCCCCTCCGGGATCCTCGCCTCGAGCCCGAGGGCCGCCAGCGCGGTCGGGAAGAGGTCGAAGACGCGGACCTGCTCCCGGATCACCCTCCCCGCGGGGATCCCCGGCCCCGCGAGGAGGAAGGGGACGCGGACCTGGTGGTCGTAGAGGTAGTCCCCGTGGGTGTAGCCGTACTCGAAGCGGTCGACGAGCTCGTGGAGCGTCTCGCCGTGGTCCGCGACCACCGCGACGAGGGTGTTCCGGAGGGCGCCGCGCCGCCCGAGCTCGTCGAGGAGATCGCCGAGGAGCCGGTCGAGGTAGCGCAGCTGCGCGTCGTACCGGGCGACCTCCGCGGGGAGGGATCTCTCCTCGTACAGCCGCTCCGTGCGCGCGTCGGGGAGATAGGCCTCCGGCGGCCGGTAGCGCGGAGGCTTGCCCCCGAAGTCCCGGTGGGCGTCGAACCAGTGGACCCAGAGGAAGAAGGGGCGGCTCGCCACGTCGTCGAGCCAGGTCCGGACGAGCCCGAGCGTGTCTCCCCCCTCGCGCTGGTGTCCCTCGAACTCCGAGTCGAAGACGTCGAATCCCTGGTGGAAGCCGGTCTTCGTCCCGAGGTGCTCGACGCTGACGGCGCCGTAGGTCGTGTACCCGGCCGCGCGGAGGACCTCCGCGAGGGTGGTCCGCTCCGGCAGGAGCCGCCACCCGTTCTCGAGCACGCCGTGCCGGCCCGGCTCGAGTCCCGTCAGCATCGAGGCGTGGGACGGGTCGGTCTCCGGCATCGGGCAGAACGCCCCCTCGAACCTCGCGCCCGAGGCGGCGAGGGCGTCGAGACGAGGGGTGGCGACGAGGTCGTTGCCGAAGCAGCCGAGGCGGTCCGCCCGGGTCGTGTCGAGCGTGACGAGGAGGAGGTTCGGCCCCTCGGCGGCGTTCGTCCTCCGGGGGGGAGGCGAATACGGAGGCGGGACGTACGGCGCCGGCCTCTCGATCTCCCGCAGGGCGAGGAATCCCCCGCCCGCTCCGAGGAGGATCACGGCGAGGAGGAAGAGCAGGCGAGGGCGGGGCCGAGCCGGCATCAGGCGCTTGCGCTCGCCCGCCGAGCGAGACCGTCCCGGGGATCCACCAACCGCATGCAGCGCCTGGAAGAGGTGGGACGATTCTGGGTACCGACGTCCGGGGAACGCCAGCGGGAAGGGAGGGGATTCCCCCTCACCGGCGCTCCCCCGGCGCGGCCAGCACCTCGACGACCGGCCCTCCCCGTTGCAGGGAGAGCGACAGTCGGGGTTCGAGCTCGAGGACGAACCTCCGCCAGGGGGAATCGGGCCGGAACAGGTCCGAGTCGAGGTACACCCGCCGTCCCGCTCCGAGGTAGCCCTCGATGTGGCCCTCGACTCCGTCCACCCCCTGTCCGAGGAAGACGTCCGCCGCGACCAGGGTCGCCTCGGTCCCGGCGAGGGCCTGCGCCGCGCGGCGGCGCCGCTCCCGAGAGTTGCACAGGAGGAGGGTGGCGCCGGGAGCGCGCTCCGGAAGGCTCGCCGCCCACCGCCGGTCGGGGTCGGCGCCCCATTCGGACCGCGTGGGGTAGGAGAGGCCGAGCTGCAGCAGGACGAGGCCAGGGGCCAGGATCCCCCTCGGCAACGGGAGGCGGGAGACGACCCCGGCGAGGCCGAGGACGGCGAACGGGAGGAGGATCACGGTGTACTGCCCCCGGCCCGGCGGCGCGACGGCCACGAGCCAGGCGATCGGGACCGCGCTCGCCGCGAAGAGGGCGGCCCTCCAGAGGGAGGCCCCCGATCGGACCCCGGCGAGCGCGAAGGGAGCGAGGACGAGGAGGCCCCATCCGAGGACGAACTCCTGCCAGAGCCGTCGTGCGAGGAACCCCGGCTCGGAGGGGGCCTCGGAGACCACCCGGCCGAGCCATCCGAGGATCGGCGCGAATCCCGCGCGCCAGTGTCCTCCGATCGCGACGCCGACGAGCGTCCGCGCGCCGAACACCGCGGCGCCCGTGAGCACGACGGCGGCGGCGCATTCGACGAGCGGGACGCGCCTTCCCCGCGCCGCCGCTCCCGCGATTCCGAGGGCGAGGAAAGCGGGAGCGAGGAGGACGCAGGAGAGGTGGCCGAGCATCGCGACGAAGGTCGCCGCCGGAACGGTGAGCGCGAGACGGAGAGGGGCGGAGTAGGCGAGGAGGGCGCCGGCCGAGGCCGCGGCGGCGGAGAACCCGTGGACCTCGACGATTCCCGCCTGGAACCAGAAGGCCGCGGTGAGCCCCCCGACCCCGGCGGCGAGGAGGGAGACGCCGGTCTTCCCCGTCGCCCGGCGGGCGAGGACCGCGCAGAGACCGACGGTCGCGGCCGCGGAGAGGACGGAGAGGACCTCGAGGGCCGTCTCCGGAGTCACCGACCCGAACGCCGACAGGACGCGGAGGATCGCGTCCGCCACGGGGAGGTAGGCGAGGTGGTAGTGGCCCCGGAATCCGCTCTCGAAGGCGGCGACGAGGGGCTCGCCGTCGTGGAAGTAGCGCCCCGACCAGGTCGCCGCGTAGAGGGCGCCGAACGCGCAGGCGAGGAAGACGGGGGCGAGGATGCCCCTCCCCCCCCTCCCCTCGGGCCTCGCCGAGGAGGCCTCCGCGTCGAGGTCGTTCCGGATCAAGTCCCGGCCGGGCGCAAGGGGCGGGAATCCTACGGGACTCGCCCGCGAGACTTCCCCTCACCCCTCCGCGCCGTCGTCCCGGACCCGGCCGACGCGCACGGCGGAGAGGGCGAGCACGCTCGCGAGGAGGAGGATCCCTCCCGCGGCCTGGAGGGCGGAGGGGACCTCCCCGAGGAAGACCCAGGCCCACGAGGCCGCGAAGACCGCCTCGGAGGCCTGGAGCACCGAACCGGTGGTCGCCCGGACGAAGCGGAATCCGTAGGTCATCAGGAAGTTCCCGGCCGTCCCCGCGGCGAGGAACAGGCCGAGCCAGGGGAGGTCCGACCTCGCGGGGACGCGCCCGACGAGGAGGGCGGGGATGGCGAAGAGGAAGGTCCCGCAGAGAAGGAAGGCGAAGTAGACGCACGCGATGCTCTCCCCGCGCCGGCGCATCTCGCGGACGAAGATCGCCGAGCCCCCGCCGACGAGGGCCGCGAGGAGGGCGAACGCCTCCCCCCACCCCGGATTCCCGAACACCGGTTCCACCGTCAGGACGACGCCCCCGACGGCGACGAGGGCGAAGACCCATTCGAGCGGCGCGGGCCGCTCGACGCCTCGGAGCGCGGCGAAGAGCGCGACCCAGATCGGCGACGAGAAAAGAAGGACGGTCGCCCGCCCGAGGGGGACGAGCTGGACGGAGAGGAAGAAGAGCCCCGTCACGGCCGCGCCGCAGATCCCCCGCCAGAGGAACAGGCTCCGGTCCTTCGGCCGGAGCCGGACGCCCCCCCACGCGGAGGCGAGGAGGAAGGCCCCCGCCGAGAGCGAGCACCAGAGGAAGGCGATCTCGACGGAGGGAACGGTGTCCCGGAGCCGCCGCGCGGAGAGCCCCGTCAGGGGGAAGACGGCGGCGGAAGCGACGAGCAGGAGGACGCCCCGCCGTCGCTGCCGGGCGCTCGCGGGGGGCCCTTCCTCCCCGGCCGCGGCCCGGTCGGCCGTCGCTTGCAAGGGTCCGGGGCCCGGAATAGGAAGGGCGCGCCGCAATCCGGCGATGGATACCGGCCGCCGCCCGGCCGGTCAAAGGCCGACGTGACGACGACGAAGGGCATCCGCCTCCTCACGCGCGAGGCGAAGGAGGAGCGCGAAGAGCGCGACCTCCCCCCCTACGCGATGCGGGCCCGCCGGTCCCGCGGGCGCCGGCACCCGGAGGGGCCCGACCCGCTGCGCACCGGATTCGAGAAGGACCGCGACCGGATCGTCCACTCGACCGCCTTCCGGCGGATGGAGTACAAGACCCAGGTCTTCGTCAACCACGAGGGGGACTACTACCGGACGCGGCTCACCCACACCCTCGAGGTCGTGCAGGTCGCGCGGTCGGCCGCCTCCGCGCTCGGCCTCAACGAGCCCCTCGTCGAGGCGATCGCCCTCGCGCACGACCTCGGGCATCCCCCCTTCGGCCACAAGGGGGAGGAGACGCTGGACGCCCTCATGCGGGATCACGGCGGCTTCCGCCACAACCGCCAGGTCCTCCGGATCGTCGACCTCCTCGAGAAGCGCCACCCCGCCTACGACGGCCTCAACCTCGACTACGAGGTGCGGGAGTCCCTCCTCAAGGGGGAGAGGAAGACGGCGCCCGAGGCCGCCGAGTTCGAGCCCTTCCCCCAGTTCCTCCTCGAGGAGCAGGTGGTCGACGCCGCCGACGAGATCGCCTACACCAACCACGACGTCGACGACGGACTCAAGGCTGGGATCTTCGCGGAGGAGGAGCTCGACGCCCTGGCGCTCTGGCGGCGCGCGCGGGCGCGCGTCGAGGCCCCCGGGCTCGCCGGACGGCTCCGGGCGAGGCGGACGGTCCGCGCGCTGATCGGGATCCTGATCAACGACCTGATCGAGCACTCCGCCGGCAGGATCGCGGAGGCGGGCTTCGACTCGCCCGAGGCCGCCCGGCGCGCCCCCACCCCGACGATCGGCCACTCCCCCGAGATCCGGGCGGAGCTCGCGCCGCTGCGGGCCTTCCTCCACCGGAACTTCTACCACCACTACCGCGTGAACCGGATGATGGCGAAGGCCCGCGAGATGCTCGAGCGCCTCTTCGTCGCGTACGTCGGAAACCCGGGGACCCTCCCCCCCGAGTTCCAGGCCTGGACCGAGCGCGAGGGGCTCCACCGCGGGGTCTGCGACTACGTCGCCGGGATGACCGACCGGTTCGCGGCCGACGAGTACCGCCGCCTCTTTGACCCCCTCGAGCGAGCCTGACCCCCGAGGACCGACGATGACCTTCGCGCCCCTCCTGCTCCCCCTCCTGCAGAGCGCTCCCGCCACCCCCGCCCCGGCCCCCGCCTCCCCCACGCGCATCGAGTGCGTCGCGCCGATGGGGGACGGGCTCGTCTTCACCGACCCGAACGGCTGCTGCCTCTGGACGGTCAAGCCGGGCGAGGCCGCGAAGATCCTCGTGCGCGGG
>CBRGOK010000064.1:0-10651 GCA_967798035.1 uncultured bacterium | reverse complement strand
TGTAGAGGATGAACCCGACGAGGAGGGTCGTCAGGTTTCCGTCGACGATCGCGGAGAAGGCGCGCTTGAAGCCGTTCGAGATCGACTGGGCGAGGGTCCGCCCCTTCTCCCGCTCCTCCCGCATCCGCTCGTAGATGAGGATGTTCGCGTCGACCGCCATCCCGATCGTGAGGGCGATCCCGCCGAGCCCCGGCAGCGTCAGGGTGGCGCGGAAGAGGGCCAGGGCGGCGAGCATCAGCCCGACGTTGAGGACGATGCCGACGATCGCGGCGAGGCCGGTCAGCCGGTAGTAGCCGGCCATGAAGACGCACACGAGGACCGCCGAGACGAGGGCGGAGAGAGTGCCGAGCCGGACGGCGTCCTCGCCGAGGGAGGGGCCGATCGAGGCCTCGCTGTCGAGGATCGGGGCGAGCCGCAGGCTCCCCGAGCGCAGAACCGTCCTCAGCTCGTTCATCTCCTCGAAGGAGAAGCCGCGCACGCCCCCCGTGATGATCCCGCGGCCGGGGAGCTTCTCCTCGATGACCGGGGCGGAGCGGATCGCCCCGTCGAGGACGATCGCCATCCGGCGCCCCTTGTAGGTCTGCGTGAAGTCGCCGAAGGGGGCGGCCTCCTCGTTCTTCGTCTCGAAGAGGACCGCGGGTGCCCCGTTCGTGTCCTGGGTCGCGCCCGTGAACTTGAGGTCGTCCCCGCCGAAGACCCACTCCGGCTTCCCGAGGGCCGCCTCGTCCCGCAGCGCCACCTCGCTGTGGAAGGGGGGGATCGGCTCGGCCTTCCGGCTGGAGTCCTTGCGGTCCACCCACAGCGGGGTCCAGCGGATCCCCTTGCGCGGGCCGCCCGCGTTCTCGGGGAGGACGTTGAACGCCTCGGGCTTCCCCTCGGGGTTCTTCGTCTTCCACTCCTCGAACTTGCGCTGCTCGGCGTCGAGGTCGATCCCGTCCTGGGCGTCGGCCGCGATCCGGAACTCGAGCCGGCCGAGGCTCTCGAGGATCCGCTTGATCTCCTCGACCGCCTCCTTGTCGAGGCCGGGGAGCTCGATCGCGATCCGATCGGTCCCCTGCTTGCTGATCGGGATCTCGCGGAGCCCGAGGGTGTCGATCCGGTCGGAGAGACGCTGGATCGACTCGTCGAGGAGGTCGGAGTCGCGCTCGTTCGGGGCGATCTGGCCCAGCCGCTTCGCCGTCGCGATGTCGAAGCGGTAGACCATCCGCGACCCGCCGCGGAGGTCGAGGCCGAGGGGGAGGACGGCCTTCCCGCTCGACCAGGGCCAGAGGATCGCCGCGACCCCCAGGACGAGGACGGCGATGACCGCCGCGATCTTGCGGCCGACGTTTTCGATCATCCCGTCGCCTCCTCCCCGCCGGGGCTAGCGCGCACGCACGGCAGCGGCCGTCGGCCGCTCGACCGCGGGGGGGGCGGACGGCGCCGGGGAAGGGGGGGAGGGCCCCTCGGCGACCCGGGAGGCGCCGGGGGTGAGCTTCTCCTTCACCTTCGTCGCCTTCCCGACGCGCTTGCGGAGGTAGAAGAGCTTCGCGCGCCGCACCTCGCCGCGCCGGCGGACGACGACGTCCGAGACGCGGGGGGAGTGGAGGGGGAAGGTCCGCTCGACCCCCTCCCCCTGGACGAGCCGCCGCACGATGAAGGCGCGGCGGATCCCCTGGCTCTTGAAGGCGATCACCGTCCCGGTGAACACCTGCACGCGCTCTTTTTCCCCCTCGAAGATCCGGTAGTGGACGTCGACGGTGTCTCCGACCCGGAACGTCGGAGCCCCCTTCTTGAGGAAGGTGTTCTCGATCTGACGGATGAAATCCATGGTTCAGCCCCCTGTCCCCGCCTTCGGGTCCGCCTCCGGTCGCAGGTCCGGGCGGCGCTCGGCGGTTCGCCGCCGGGCGGCCTCCTCCCTCCAGCGTCGGACGGCCTCGTGGTCTCCGGAGACGAGGACCTCGGGCACGGCCATGCCCCGGAAGACCCGGGGCCGGGTGTAATGCGGAAAGTCGAGGAGTCCCGCGGTGAACGATTCCTGTTCGGCGGACTCGGGGTCGCCGAGGGCCCCGGGCAGGAGCCGCGCGGTCGCCTCGGCGACGGCGAGGGCCGCGATCTCCCCGCCCGAGAGGACGTAGTCCCCGACGGAGACCTCGTCCCACCGGAGTCCGAGGCGGATCCTCTCGTCGAAGCCCTCGTATCGCCCGCAGAGGAGGAGGAGGCGCTCCTCCTGCGCGAACTCGCGGGCGAGGGTCTGGTCGAACCGCCTCCCCGCGGGAGTGAGGAGCACCTTTCGGTAGGGGCCGTCCTTCGCCTCGGCGTCCTCGACGGCGGCGAAAACCGGTTCCGGCTTGAGGACCATGCCCGGACCCCCCCCGAAGGGACGGTCGTCGACGGTGTGATGGCGATCCGTGGAGTAGTCGCGGAAGTTCACGAGACGAAAACGCACGAGCCCCTTCTCCTGGGCGATGCGAAGGATGCTCTCGCGTAGGTAGCCCTCGATCGTCGACGGAAAGAGGGTCAGGATCGTCAGGATCACGGCCCGCCCCGCCGGAGGAAGGCGGAGTAGCGTAGGAAGGCGCCCGGGGCGGGTCAAGGACCGCCGTCCGCCGCCCTACGACCCGGGAGGCTATCCTCCGCGTCCCGTGTTCACCGGACTCGTCGAGGGGGTTCGCCCCGTCCGATCGCTCCGGCGCCGGGGAGGCGGGATGGAGCTTCGCCTCGACCTGGGTCCCCTCCGCCGAGGGGTCCGGGGGGGGGATTCGATCTCCCTCGCGGGGGTCTGCCTCACAGTCGAGGCGCTCCGCGGTCGGGTCGCGCGGTTCCACGTCTCGCCGGAGACCCTCCGCCGGACCCGCCTCGGCGGGCTGCGTCGGGGCGAGGGGGTGAATGTCGAGCGCTCCCTCCGCCTCGGCGACCGGCTCGGGGGCCACCTCGTCTACGGCCATGTGGACGGGCCGGGCGAGGTCCGCTCCCTCGTCCGGGACGGGGAGGGCGCGGTTCTCCGGGTGGAGGCCCCGGCGGGACTCGTCCGCTACCTCGTCCCGAAGGGGTCGATCGCGGTCGACGGGGTGAGCCTCACGCTGGCGCGGGTCCGCGGGCGCTCGTTCGAGGCGGCCCTGATTCCGGAGACGCTCCGTCGCACGACGCTCTCCCGCCTGCGCCCGGGAGATCCCGTCCACCTCGAGGCGGACGCCGTGGGGAAGTGGATCGGGGCGTTCGCGGGCCGCCCGCGACCTAGAGGACCCCGAAGAGGAAGCCCGCGAAGGTCGCGATCGGCGCGGCCTCGCGCGCGTCCTCGATCTGGCGGGTGACGCTCTTCAAGGCCGTGCGCAGGTCGGCGAGGAGCTCCTCGTCGGTGAAGAGCTTCCCGATCGTCCCCTTCCCCTCGCGGATCTTCGCGGCGATCGCCTGGACGTCCTGGCCGACCTGCGTCCAGGCGTCGTAGAAGGCGGTGTCGTGGAGGAGCCGCCCGAAGGTCCCCTCCCCCGCCTCGAGCTTCGCGGCGATGCGGTTCACCCTCGCGGCCGCCTCCCGCGCCTCCTGGAGGAACGCGGTGAAGCTCTCGAGGGCGTCGTCGCGGGAGATCAGCCCGCCGAGGGTCCCCTGGCCCGCCTGTACGCGTTCGACGATCGACCGCGTGCTCGAGGTGATCGCCAGCGCGTCGTCGTAGAGGCTCTCGTCGGAGAGGAGCCGGCCGAGGGTCCCCTTGCCGCCCCGGGCGTCCTCGATGGCGCGGCGCAGCTCCTGCGCCGCCGCCGTGATCTCCCGGAAGGGGGCGTCGTCGTGCAGGAGCCGTCCGATCGTCCCCCCCCCGCGCTCGAGAAGCTCCGCGGAGTTGGCGATCGAGGCGATGAACCGGCGGATGTCCTGCTGGTTCTCCTCGATCAGGGCGTTCAGGGCGGCGAGGTGTTCGGGGCGGGCGTGGCCGTAGAGCTCGGTCTCGCTCGACAGCGGGTCGATGGGGGGCTGGTCGAAGCGGCCCGGCTCGATCGCGACGACCCGCCCTCCGAGGAGGGTCGACTCCGCGATCTCGATCGAGTAGTCCTTGTGGAGGCCGACCCGGTGGTCGAGCTCCACCAGGACGCGCACCCGCTTGTCGAGCCTCTGGGCGGGGTCGTAGCGCACCTCCTTCACGCGCCCGGAGCGGACCCCCGCGACGTGGACCGGGTCCCCCTTCTTCAGGAACTTCGCCTCGGGGAAGTAGACCGGGAAGCGGGGGCGGCTGCTCAGGGTGATCTCCGTGAGCGCGATCGTCGCGACCGCGAGGCCCGTGAGCCCGGCGAGGAAGAGGAACCCGAGGGCGGCCTCCTTGTTGATGCGCATCGCTGTCTCCTTCAGTCCTGTCCGGTGCCGAGGAAGCGCCGGACGCGAGGGTCTTCCGAGCTGCGGAACTCGGGGGGCGCCCCCAGGGCGACGATCTTCCCCCCCTCGAGGAGGGCGATCCGGTCCCCGACGGTGAACGCGCAGGCGAGCCGGTGGGTGACGACGACCGAGGTGACGCCCAAGCGGTCGCGCGTGGAGAGGATCAGGCGGTTGATCTCGGTGGCGGTGCCCGGGTCGAGCCCCGCGTTGGGCTCGTCGTAGAGCATGATCCGCGGCTCCATCACGAGGGATCGAGCGAGGGAGACTCGCTTGCGCATCCCCCCCGAGAGGACCTGGGGCATGCGGTCGCGCGCCTCCTCCATGTGGACGAGGGCGAGCTTCTCGAGCGCGCGGCGCCGGATCTCGTCGGGGGGCAGATCGGTCAGCTCGCGCAGGGGGAGCGCCACGTTCTCGAGGACGGTGAGCCAGTTGATCAGCGCCCCTTCCTGGAAGAGATAGCCGATCCGGCGCCGGATCTTGCGCAGCCCCTCGCGGTCGGCCGCGCCCACGTCGACGCCGTCGACGACCACCCGGCCCCGGTCGGGGCGGTGGACACCGACGATGTGCTTCAGGGTCACGCTCTTGCCGGTCCCGCTCGGTCCCATGATGACGAAGGTCTCCCCCTCGCCGACCTCGAAGGAGAGCCCCGCCAGCACGGGGCGCCCCTCGAGCGCCTTCCAGACCTCCTCGAAGCGGATCACCGGTAGAAGAGGGAGGTGATGTAGTAGTTGAAGACGATGATGAGGATGACGGAGTTGCGGACGCTGCGGCGCGTGGCGTCGCCGACCCCCTTCGCCCCGCCGCGCGCCCGCATCCCGGCCGCGCAGGCGATGGCGGCGATCGTCAGCCCGAAGACGACCGCCTTGAAGAGCCCGACGTAGAGATCCTTCGGGACGGGGAGGTGCACCGCCGTCTCCTTGAGCGCCTCGATCGCCCGGTCGTAGAAGCTCGCGAAGGAGACGTCGAGCTGGAAGCGCGCGACGAGCGAGCCCCCCGCGATCCCGATCGCGTCGACGAAGATCGTGAGGAGGGGCGCGATGATCGCGAGCGCCAGCACCCGGGGCATGACGAGGAACGCCGTCGTGTCGATCGAGAGGACCTCGAGGGCGAGGAGCTCCTCGGAGACCGACATCGTCGCCAGCTCGGCGGCGAGGGCGGATCCGGTCGTCGCGGCGAGGATCGTCGCCGTGATGAAGGGGCCCATCTCCCGCACCATCGCGAGGGAGACGATCGTCCCGATCAGGTCCTGCTGGCTCCAGCGGGCGAGCTCGAGCCCCGTCTGGAGGGAGAGGATCATCCCCGAGAAGCACCCGACGAGGAGGACGACGTGGAGGACGCGGACGCTCCCGTTCGCCATCTGCTCGATCACGGTCGCCGCGCGCCGCTTCGCCTGGCCCAGGCGGGCGAGCCCCCCGAGGAGGAGGGAGAGCGCGTCGCCGATCGCCTCCGCGAACTCCCGCAGCCCCTGGCCGCGGCGCTCGAAGAACCGGATGGAGCTCTCCGTGGTGTTCATTCGAAGCCCGGCCCAGGGAAGGCGGGGGCGAGGAGGGAGAAGCCCCCCTCCCCCGTCCGGAAGCGGAGGAGCCCCGCCAGGAAGGACCAGTCGCGGGCGTCGCCGCGGCGCCGGGAGGCGGCGAGGATCGGGATCGACCAGCGGCTCTCCTCCTCGTCCCGCTCCGCCCGCCAGAGGTCGGCGAAGAGGCGCTGGGAGAGCCGCTCCCCCTTCCCCCGGCGGTCGTAGAGCGCGAGGAGGGAGTCGAAGTTCTCGTAGACGCCGCGCAGCTGCGGAAAGGGGAGGAGGGTCGGCGTCCGGAACTCGCGCGCGTCCCCCTCGCTCTCCGCGTGGAGGAGCGGCCAGAGGTGGGCGAGGCGCCCCTTCGTCCCGTCCGCGCGGGTGGTGCGGGTGCCGACGAAGAAGGGGAGGACGTAGAAGGAGCGGCGCTCGTACCTCTCCCCCTTGTCCTCGCGCAGCCAGACGATCGGCCAGAGGAAGGTGCGGTTGCGGATGTCGGGCGAGCGCGTCGAGGTGAAGAGGGGGAAGAGGCGGACCGCCTCGAGCCGCCCCCCCTTCGCCTGTCGGACGAGGCGGAAGAAGGGCCAGGGGGCGTCGACGACGAGGAAGCCGGTCTCCGGGTTCCAGGTCCACCCGAAGAACGGGAAGAGGACGCTCCTCGTCTTGCGCGCCCCGTCCCGGGCCCACGCGAGGATCGGGGCGAGGAGGAAGGAGGACTTCTCCTCCCCCTCCCGGCTCCAGTGGACGAGGGGCCAGAGCGCGAAGCCCTCGCTCCGGTCCTTCCGCTTCACCTTCCCGAAGAGGGGCCAGAGCCGGAAGGAGGTCCCCTCGGGATGCTCCCCCCACGCGAGGAGGGGCCACAAGACGCTGTGGGTGTGCCACCCCCCTTCCTTCTTCGTCTCGACCCAGAGCGGGAAGAGGATCCAACGGAAGAGGTCGTAGGTGAAGAAGCCCCGGTAGCGGCCGTAGATCGGGAAGAGCCCCCACCACGACTCCCCATCCCCCGTCCTCCCTCCGACGAGGATCGGGAAGAGCCCCGCGTCGATCGCCTCGTGCCCCTTCGAGTCCGGCTGGCGCCGCCACCAGCCGAGGGGGAAGAAGTAGAAGAGGCGGCTCTCGGGATCCTCGCGGTCGAGGCCGAGCGGGAAGAGGAAGTCGGCCCCCCGCTCCTCCCCCTTCCGGAACAGGCGGAAGACCGGCCGGACGGCGGCCTCCGTCCCCTCCGCGTCCTCCTTCCACCGGAGGATCCCGGCGAGCGCCTCGACCTCCCGTCCTCCCCCCGCGGTCCGGTGGACGGAGACGAGCGGCGCGAGGTGGATCTCGCGCGGCGGGAGCGCGCAGGCGGGGAGGCACGCGGTGAGCGCGAGCCCCTGGAGGAGAGGGGTGGGGAGGGCCAAGCGGGGGGGGCGGCCCCGGGATCGGGGCGGTGGGACCGGAGCGAGTGGGATTTAGCGGTGGGGGGGGGCCGTTTTCAATCGGACCCGGGACGGGCCTTCCTTGAACGTCTCGGGGAGGGGGTGCTACGGTCCCCCCCCCTCGGCGATCACCGTGGAACGGGTCTTCAGCGGAATCCAGCCCACCGGCGCGCTCCACATCGGCAACTGGCTCGGCGCGCTCCGCAACTGGATCGCGCTGAGCGAGCACCACGAGTGCATCTACTCGATCGTCGACCTCCACGCCCTCACCCCCTCCCCGCCGCCGAGCGCGGAGGAGATGCGCCGGCGCGTGCGGGAGGTCGCCGTCTCCCTCCTCGCCTGCGGCCTCGACACCTCCCGCTGCACCCTCTTCGTCCAGTCGGAGGTCCCGGAGCACGCCGAGCTCGCCTGGGTCCTCGGCTGCCAGGCCGCGATGGGGGACCTCGAGCGGATGACCCAGTTCAAGGAGAAATCGGAGCAGGCCCGGGAGATCGTCGGGCTCGGGATCTTCGCCTACCCCGTCCTCCAGGCGGCCGACATCCTCCTCTACAAGGCGACGCGGGTCCCGGTCGGGGAGGACCAGGTCCAGCACCTCGAGCTCGCCCGCGAGATCGCGCGGCGGTTCAACCGCATCTACGGCGCGACCTTCCCGGAGCCGAAGGCGATCCTCTCCCCGACCCCGCGCGTGCTCGGCCTCGACGGGGTCCGCAAGATGTCGAAGAGCCTCGGCAACGAGATCGGCCTCCTCGAGCCGGCGGAGAGCGTGAAGGCGCGGCTCGCCGGGGCGATGACCGACCCGGCGCGGAAGCGCCGCACGGACCCGGGCGACCCGGCGAAGTGCAACGTCTTCACCTGGCACGGATTCTTCACGCCGGAGGCGGAGCGGGAGGAGTGCGCGACGGGGTGCCGGACCGCCGCGATCGGCTGCCTCGACTGCAAGGAGGTCCTGCGGACCCACCTCGAGAAGGTCCTCGCCCCGATGCGCGAGCGGGCGCGCGCCCTCCTCGCCGAGCCCGCGGCGGTCGAGCGCGCCCTGCGAGCCGGGGCCGAGAAGGCCCGCGCCATCGCCCGCGCGACGATGGAGGAGGTGCGCCATCGCATCGGCGTGCGGTAGGTTTCCCCTCGTCCTCCTCCTCCCCGTGATCGGCGGCGGGATCGGGGGCTGCGCGGGCCCGCATGCACGGCCGGCCTCCGTCCCCAGCGGGCCGGGCCCGGAGATCCTCGCCCCGCGCCGCACGAGGGTCCTCGCGAACCGGGTCGTGCTCGACCTCCCCCGCGCGTGGTACCCGGAGGCCGCCTACCGGACGAATGCCGACTTCCATTCGATGTCGGCGAAGACGGAAGGCTCGACCCGGACCTGGCTCCTCGTCAACACCTCGGGCGTCGCCCTCCAGCCCGTCCAGGTCACGATCGGGAACCTCGACGTCCTCGGGATCGAGCAGATCGAGGCGCGGTTCGGGGCGGTCGACGCGGGGGCGGCGAGCGTCGTCGCGACGGGGGAGGTCCTCCTCCAGGAAGGGGAGTCGCGGCGCCAGGGGCCCCGCGCCGAGTGGAGGAACGGGGAGTGGCGCGTCCTCTCCGACGGGGGCTGATCGCGGCGGCCCTGGCGGCGGGGGGGTGCCGCCTCCTCGGCGGGGAGGGTCTCCGCGTCCCGCTCCTCGAGGGGGACGCCCCGGCGCGGTTCGCCTTCGACCGGGCGCGGGGGAACCTCGCCGCCGGGAGGACCGAGGAGGCACTCCTCGACCTGCGGCAGCTGCGCGTCGAGTTCCCGGAGGAGGCCGCGATCCGCCGCGCGCTGCAGGAGGCCCTCCTCGCGGCCGGCCGCCTCGAGGAGGCGCGCGCCGAGGCGCGGGCCGACGTCGAGCGGGACGCCACGCCCCTCCACATGGTCCTCGAGGCGCGAGTCGCCGCGACCGCCGAGGAGGCGGAGTCGCTCCTGCGGCGCGCCCAGGAGGTCGACCGGTCCGATCCCGGCGTGCGCCACGGACTCGCCCGCGGCCGCCTCGCGCGGGCGCGCGAGGCGGGGGCGGAGGTGTCGGAGGCCGAGCGGCGCGAGCTGCAGGAGGACGGCCGGCGGGAGATCGAGGAGCTCGTCCGCGACGCGCCCGGCTACCTCCCCGCCCGCGCGGACCGGGCCGCGCTCTTCGTCCGGACCGGGGATCGCGCCGCCGCCATCCGCGAGCTCGAGGCGATCCTCAGTTCCGATCCGGGGGACGAATCCTCCCGGCTCGCCCTCGGCCTCCTCCTCCTCGAGGAGGACCGGGCGCCCGAGGCCGAGCGGGAGTTCCTCCGTCTCCTCGAGGCTCGCCCCGGCAACGCGCCGGCCCTCTCCGGCCGGGCGGCCGCGGCCCTCGCGCAGGGGCGGGCGCCCGACGCGCTCGGTGCGATCGAGCGCGCCCTCGCGATCGATCCGGGGGACCCGCGCGCCCTCTTCAGCCTCGGGATCCTCCGGCGCGACGCCCTCGAGGATCCGGAGGGGGCGGCCGAGGCGTTCCGCGCCCTCCTCGCCTCCTCGAGGTCCTCGAGGACCCTCTCGCTCCTGGAGGGGATGCGGGTCCGGTTCCTCCTCGACAGGATCGAGAAGGAGGCCGCCGCCGCCTCCGCGACGCGGCCGGCGGGATGAGGATGCGCGCGCTCCTCCAGCGGGTCGCGGAGGCCCGGGTCGAAGTCGAGGGGAGGACCGTCGGCTCGGTCGGCCGGGGATTCCTCGCCCTCCTCGGCGTGGAGAAGGGGGACGGGGAAGGCGAGGCCGACCTCCTCGCGGAGCGGGTGGCGCACCTGCGGGTCTTCGAGGATGCCGAGGGGAAGATGAACCTCGCGATCGGGGAGGCGGGGGGCGCCGTGCTCCTCGTCTCCCAGTTCACCCTCTGCGCCGACACGCGGCGGGGCCGGCGCCCCTCCTTCGACGGGGCGGCCCCTCCCGAGGTCGCCCGCGCGCTCGTCGAGCGCGTCGCCGGGCGGCTGCGCGCCCTCGGCCTCGAGGTCGCCACCGGATCCTTCGGGGCGAGCATGCGCGTCCACCTAGTCAACGACGGGCCGGCGACGTTCCTCCTCGAGGTAAAGCCCGGCGCTGCTTGACAATCCGGTGCCAGGGCGACATCTTGCGCCGCCCTCGCGGGGCCGAGTGCCCCGCGACGCCGGGGCGAGAGAGAAGGCTCCATGAAGGCGCAGAAGGGTCAGACGATCACCAAGAAGGAGCTCGTCCACCGCATCGCGGAGGGGATGGGCCAGTCGAAGGTGGTCGTCAAGGAGATCGTCCAGCGCTTCCTCGATTCGATCACGGACGAGCTGGGGAAGGGGAACCGCCTGGAGTTCCGCGAGTTCGGCGTCTTCGAGGTGAAGGAGCGCGCCCCCCGGCGGGCGCAGAACCCACGCACCC
>CBRGOK010000063.1:0-10773 GCA_967798035.1 uncultured bacterium | reverse complement strand
GTCTCCTCGGAGAGCGAGAGGAGGCCCTGCGCCGCCTCCTTCTCCGCCGAAGGAAGCGTCGAGAGGAAGCGCTCCCGCAGCTCGCGGGGGAGGTGGCGCGCCACGCCGACCCGGTCGTCCGGGGGGAGGACCCGCCACACCGCCGCGGCCGCGTGCGGCTCCATCGAGCGCAGCAACCGCGCCACGGAGCCCTGGTCCGCCTCGTGGAGGACCGTCCGGGCGGTCGCGTCGTCGACGCGGGTGAGGAGGCTCGCCTGCTCCCCGACGTCGAGCCGGGAGAACTCCTCGACGACCTCGTGCGCCCGGGGCGGGGTCTCCGCAGCCGGCGCCGGCTCGGGGGGGGCGCCCGGCTCCGGGGCCTCGATCGGGGGGTTCGTCGGGGTGGGGTCCATCCGTGAGGCGAGGAGTGTAGGTGTCGCCCCCCTGGCTTGAGCGGGGCGAATCCCGGCCCAGAAGGACTCCATGGAACCGGCCCGACCCCCCGAGAGCGAGTTCCTCCGAACCATCTCCGACGCCTTCGCGGCACTCGCCGAGCGCGTCGCCGCCAGCGTCGTCCAGGTCCGCGTCCTCGGCCCGGACCGCCGGGGAATCGGAGGAGGATCCGGGAGTTTCGTCGGAGACGAGGGAACGGTCCTGACCAGCGCCCACGTCGTCGGAGGCGCGATCGGGGTGGAAGTCGTCGACCGGGGCGGGACGGCGGCGCTCGCCGACGTCGTCGGGATCGACGTCGGGACCGACCTCGCCGTCCTGCGGGCGCCATCGGTCGCCGCGCCTCCCCTCCCCTTCGGCGACTCCTCGAACCTGCGGATCGGGGAACTCGTCCTCGCCGTCGGCTCCCCCCTCGGATTCGACGGGAGCGTGTCGCACGGGATCGTGAGCGCCCTCGGCCGCTCCATGCGCTCGCCGTCGGGGCGCCTGATCGAGGGGGTGATCCAGACCGACGCGGCCGTCAATCCGGGGAATTCCGGGGGCCCGCTCGTCGACGCGACCGGGGCGATCGTCGGCGTGAACGCCGCGACGATCATGCGCGCGCAGGGAGTCTCCTTCGCCGTCCCCTCGAACACCGCCCGGCTCGTCCTCGGAGAGATCCTGGCCCACGGCCGAGTTCGTCGCGGATACCTGGGAGTACGGGCGGAGACGGCGTGGGCGGCCCCGCCGCTCCTCGCTTCGGCTGGGCTGAAGGGGAGCGCGGTCGTCCTCGTCCGCGACGTCGAGCCGGGGAGCCCCGCCGAGAAGGCCGGTCTCCGGCCCAGGGACGCGGTCGCGGCGATCGGAGGGACGCGCGTCGAGTCGGCCGACGATCTCCACCGTGCCCTGGGCGCGGCGACGGTCGGCGTCTCCCAGGAACTGGTCGTCCTCCGGGGAAGGGGATTCCTGAGGCTGCAGGCGGTCCCCGCCCTCGCCCCCGCGGTGTGAGTTCCGGCTCGGGGGGGAACCTACCCAGCGATCTCGTAGGCGTTGACGGCGCCGGGGAACTCCTCGGCGCACGCGCGCTGCGTCGCGCGCAGGACGGCGGGATCGCCGTCCGAGACGAGGGCGTAGCACTTCCAGAGGTTGCGGTAGGAGTCCTCGAGGTCGCGCAGCCGGGCGACCCTGTCCGCGAAGTCGTTGAGAGGCCGCACGCGCTCCTCCCCTGGCCAGAGGACGTGGATGCGCGCCTCCTTGAGCTGCATGTGGCGCGCGGGGCAGTAGAGGGAGACGACCACCTCCCGTCCCGTGGCCGCGAGGACGCGCTCCGCGATCCGCTCCTCCGCCTCGATCCGCGCGGCGAATCGCCCGGGTGCAAAGAGGCGTCCGACGATCTCCTCCGCCCAGGCGCGGTTCTCGTAGATCGGGTAGACGCACGCGCGCTTGAAGAGCCGCCGCTCGCGGAAACGGCGGATCAGCTCGCGCACGCGGCCGCGGACGCGCCCGTCCGGGTAGGGCGCCTGCTCGAGCCGATCGAGGAGGCTCGCGTCGGTCGTGCCGTGGAAGTCCTCCTCCTTCATCGCCCCGCTCGCGAGCGCCCACTCCGCCGCCTTCGCGACGAGGGCCCCGGCGGCGACCTTCGCGTGGTGGTAGTAGACGCGCTCGGAGAAGTAGTAGCGCGCCTCGAGCATCCGCACGATCTCGGAGAGGATGTCCTCGCGGAGGAGGCTCCGCTTCCCGAGGTCGAGGAAGAGGTTCCCGCTCGCGCGGTCGACCTTGAAATGGCGGACGATCCGGGGATCGACGCCGAGGGCGAGGCCCGTGTAGTGCGCGTCGCGGGCGAGGTAGTCGAGGATGTCGGCGCAGATCGTGTCGGCGAAGATCTGCGTCCAGCAGGGAGGCGTGCCGCGCCGGCCGGGGAGGTCGACGGGGTAGAGGGAGCGCAGGACGGATTCGCGGACGCCGAGGGAATCGAGGACCCCCCCGAGCTCGGTCCCGGGGGCGAGGGCCGCGGCGAACCGGCGAGGCGTGTCGTGGCGCTCGAAGAGGCCCGTCTGGTCCTCGATGTTGTGGCCGTGCGGAATGTGGGTGACGTCGTGGAGGAGCGCCGCGAAACGGACGATCCGCGCCTCCTCCGGCCCGATCCCGAGGCAGCGGGCGGGCTCGGCGTCGCGGTTGCGGTTCACCGCCTCGACGATCCGGGAAGCCATCTCGAGGGTCCCGATCGCGTGCTCGAACCGGGTGTGGTGGGCGCCCGGGAAGACGAGGAAGGCGCTCCCGAGCTGGCGGATCCCCCGCAGGCGCTGGAAGGCGGCCGTGTCGAGCACCGCCCGCTCCTCTTCGGTCAGCGTGACGTCGCCGTGGACGGCGTCGCGCAGGACGAGGAAGCGCCGCCGCGCGCCGCTCAAGACGGTTCCGCCCGCTTCAGGAGATCGTGATCGCCGCCGCGCCCGAGGCGCGGACGGGAGTCAGGGCCGGGGGCTGGAGCACGACGAAGGCCCCGAAGCAGGAGAACCCGACGAGGGTCGGGTCGGGCGGGACCGGGATCGAGCAGGAGCCGAGGCCGGGGGCGAGGAGCGCCCCCGACCAGCCCGGGAGGCCGACCGTCAGGAGCGCGAGGCCGTCGGGATTGATCGGGACGAAGACCGGTCCGAGGAAGAAGCCGGGAGCGGTCCCGAGCGAGAGCGCCGCGATGTAGATGCGCCCGGCATCCGAGAGCGAGACGAGGGAGAGCGTGAGCGTGCTTCCGGGCGTGACGGGGGCCGACGGCACGGTCACCGCCGGGAAGACCGTCGAGTCGGAAGTGTTCGTGGAGAGGGGCGTCCCCTCGTCCCCCGCGCCGAAGGTCGCCGTCGCGGCCGAGAAGTTCGAGCCGACGGCCGTCCCGAGGAGGTTCTCCCTCTCGACGCTCGCGCCGTTCGGAGCGGGGAAGCCGGCGCCCGAGGACCAGTGGACCTCGTCGACGATCGTGAAGGAGGGGTTGCGCATCACGATCGAGTCGACGGCGTCGCCGAAGGAGTAGACCCCGAAGGGCCAGACGGTCGAGGGGGTGTAGCCGCCGTTCGCCCCCGGGTCGCCGTTGCGCCCGAAGACGAAGCGCTGCCCCGGGCCGAGGCGGACGGCCGAGTAGAAGGTGAAGGCGTTCCCGTCGTCGGCGGTGAACTGGACGTTGCGCAGCGAGCGGGCGCTCGCCTGGACGTTCACGACCTCGAACCACTCCCCGTTCGAATCGGACACGGCGAGAGGGTTTGCCATGTACTCGGAGATCCGCAGGTCCCCGGGGGCGGGCGCCGTCCCCGCGACCTCGTCGCAGAGGAGGGTGATCGGCGCCCCGACCTCCGGGGTGATCACGTAGGTCGTCCCGTCCGTCTCGAGCGCGATCGTCCCCTGGGAGTTCACGAACCCGACATTCCCCGTCCCCGCCGTGGTCGAGAGGAGGATCGTCGACTGGGTCGGCGGGCTCGGGGGATTCAGGTTGTTGATCGCGTCGATGCTCGGATGGTCGAAGGGATTGCCGTCCCCGCAGGAGAAGACCGCGACGTCGGGGTCGGTCGCCGCGACGAAGGAGGCGTTCGAGCTGGTGAAGGAGCCGTGGTGGCTCGCCTTCAGGACCTCGAGGTTCCCGATCGTCGGGCCGAGGGGAGTCTCGACGTCCGCGGTGTTGTTCCCCCCTCCCGTCGTGTCCCCGCCGATCCAGAAGTCGAAGGAGCCGAACTCGACCTTGAGGCCGATCGACCGGGAGTTCTCCTCCTGGGAGGTCCCCGACACGGCGACGGTGGGCCCGCCGAAGATCTGGCCGTTGGCGTTCGTGCAGGTGACCGTCGCCCCGCCTCCGAGCGCGATCGTGGTCCCCACCGCGATCGTCAGCCGCACCCCGGAGACCGCGGAGACGTAGTCCGAGTAGCTCGTCGTCGAGGGGACGGCGACGGTTCCCCGGTCGTAGCAGACCCCGGGGCCGTTCATCGCGTTCGCCACCTCGTCGAGCCCCCCGATGTGGTCGGCGTGGTAGTGGGTCGCGACCGCGTAGTTGACCGTGGTCAAGCCGAGCGAGACGAGGGTCGGGACGACCGTCGAGGTCCCGGAGCCGTTCGGACCGCCGTCGACGAGGAGGGAGGTCCCCGTCGGCGAGACGATCAGCGTCGAGTCCCCCTGCCCGACGTCGAGGAAGTAGATCTTGAGCGTCGGGGCCTGGGAGGCGGCGGCCGTAGCCAGGAGGGAGAGGGCGAGGAGGGGGAGCAGGCGCCTCATCCGAGGAGGGTCCTTGAACCGGGGGAGCTGACGCGGGGATTATCCCACCCCTCCCGCCCCCGGACCAACGCCGCGTGAAAGCCGCCCCCGACCGCATCCTCCGCACCGCGCAGGCCTCCTACCTCGATCGGCTCCTCCCGCCCCGCAGCGCCGTCCTCGCGCGGATCGAGAAGGAGGCGCGGAAGGCGCGCGTCCCGATCGTCGATCCGGAGGTCGGGATCTTCCTCGACCAGGTCGTCCGCGCGTGCGGCGTGCGCCGCGCGCTCGAGGTCGGCACCGCGATCGGCTACTCGGGGACCTGGATCGCCTCGGCGCTCCCCCCCGACGGTCGCCTCGTCACGATCGACGTCGACCCGGAGCGGGTCGCGACCGCCAAGCGCAACTTCGCGGAGGCGGGCGTCGCCGACAAGGTCGAGTGCCTCCTCGGACCCGGCCTCGAGGTCCTGCGCGGGGTCGAGGGGTCCTTCGACCTCCTCTTCCTCGACGCGATCAAGGAGGAGTACCGCGGCTACCTCCTGATCGCGCTCCCGAAGCTGCGGGTCGGCGGCATCGTCGTCTGCGACAACCTCCTCTGGGGCGGCCAGGTGGCGGAGAAGATCCGGAAGAAGGACGAGGCGGCCTCGACGGAGGCGCTGCGGCAGTTCAACCCCTGGTTCCTCGAGCACCCTCAACTGCGCGCGCAGATCCTGCCGCTCGGGGACGGGACGGGTTTCGCGGTGAAGCTCGCCGCCGCCCCTTGACGGAGGGGGTACCGCCTGCGATACGCTCCCGCCCGGGAGGTGGATCGGGAAGTCCTTCCTCCCGCCAAAGGCTCGACGAGACATGTTCAAGAAGACCCGCAACGCCTGGAAGAAGCACCGGCGCAACAAGAAGAAGTGGGCGGACCTGCGCAAGAAGGAGCGCGTGGTCCGACAGGCCCGGATGGACGAGGCGCGCACCGGGCGGGAGAAGAAGGCGGCCGATCGCGAGAAGAAGGCCGCTGCGCGCGCCGCCGCGAAGGCGGCCGCCGCCGAGATCCCCCCTCCGGCGTACGTGCCGGCGCCCGCTCCGGCGTCCGCGCCTCCCGCGGCCGACGCGGGGCCCGCACCTCCGTACGGCGGGTAGCCCCGGCCGACCCGGGGCTCGTCGAGACGGGCTCTCTACCGAGGCCGGCGAACCTGAGAACCCGCGGTTCCAGCGCCTCCATCCTCGCGGTCCTGGCGCTATCGGCCTGCGCGAGCGCTCCTCCCCCTTGGCCGCCGGACCCGCGGAAGGCGCACCTCGCGATCACCCTCGACGTCCGGGGCGCCCTCGCCATCTTCCGGATGGAGACGACGAAGGTCTGCTTCGCGCGGCTCGATCCCGGGCAGGCCGACTTCCGGACCTCGACGCCGCTCCTCGGCTCGAACCATTCCAGGGGGAACACCTTCTTCCTCCTGAACGCGGACCCGGGGCGCTACGTCGCCGTCCTCTCGCTCGCCGCAGGGGTCGATCCGGTGACGGGAGCGCGATCGCCCGAGAGGGACCTCACCGTCCTTCCGGAGGATCTGGTTCGCGGGACCGACGTGACCGCGGAGCCGGGGGCGATGGCCTTCATGGGGGAGTACTGCGTCCACTCCTTCGGGACGCTCGCGGAGGCGGACGCGACCCAGAAGTTCTACGGCGAACTCTCCTCCCCCCCCCCGCAGGGGACAGGCACGACCGTCCTGGGGATCCACGTCATTCCGCTGGCCAGCGCGCCTCCGATCGTGTCCCGCGGGAGGACCGAGAGCGCGCGGAAGGATGAGGAGGCCGACGCGAGGTTCCGGGCGGAGGCCACGGAACAGCTCGTCGATCCCGCCTGGGGCGCCGTCGCCCGGTCGCGGCCGGCGCCGATCCCCTAGGAGAGGTAGCCCCAGCCGTAGAGGAGGTCCCCGTCCCGCGACCACCGGGACCCGATGTCGGTCCGGTAGAACATGTTCGGGATGAGGACGTTCCGGACGCGCGAGTAGGCCTCGCGGCGCGCGTCCTCCATCGTCGGGCCCGAGCCCGTGACGACGAGGGCGTAGCCCGAGGGGCTGGCGAGGAGCCACTCGCCGTTCACCGCCTTCACGTCCCCGATGTGGACCCCGCTCGTCGCGGGCTTGCGGAAGATGATCGGGGCGTCGCCCGAGTAGCGCTCGTAGGCCTCGCGGTCGGTGAAGGGGAACGGGGGGACGGCGATGACGACGCCGACCTGGAAGCCCCGCTTCGTCTTGAGCGGGATCGCCTCCCCCTTCGCGAGCGTGTAGAGAAACTCCCCCCAGTTCGAGGTGATCCCCTCCATCTGGATCGAGATCGTCGGGTAGCCGAACCGCGACGTCGCCTCGAGGGGATAGAGGCCGCGCCCCGTCGCGATGCAGTTGATGTCGAAGTAGCCGACGTAGCCGGAGGCCGCGAGGCGGTCGCGGAGCCTCCCGAGCGTCTCGCGGTAGAGGCGGTTCTCCCCCGTCCAGAACATCGAGGTCCCCATCTCCCCCGTCGAGGGGCCGATGTCGTCGTTGAACATCCGCTTGTGCTCGAAGTTCACGTTCACCGGCAGGACGAAGTTCTTCCCGTCGAAGAACCCCCCGACGGCGACCTCGACGCCGGCGACGTAGCGCTGGACCTGGAAGGACTTGATCTTCGTCCCCCACGCCTTCTTGTAGTGCTCGAGCATGCCGAGGATGTCGAGCCCGTCCTCCTCCTGGCCGACATAGGAGAGGACCTTCTCGCTCTGCGCCTTCCCCGAGGGCTTGACGACGTAGCGGTCGGGGTACGCCTTGACGTGCGCGATCGCCTCGTCGAAGGAGGAGAACTCGAAGGAGGGGATCGTGTTCAGCCCGGCGGCGGTGAGCTCGGCCTGCCCGAACTCCCGGTCCTCCTCGAGCCGGTCGGTGTAGACCGAGCCCCCGATCACCGGCTTCCCGGCCTTCCGCAGCGCCTCCGCCTTCGGGCCGAAGCCGGTGTCGTCGAAGACGACGACGTCGGCCCACTCGACGTCGCGCTCCCAGTCCTCCGACTTCTCGAGGAAGCCGTCGGCGACCTCCTTCTCGCCCTTCGCCTTGATGAAGTAGCGCACCTCGTACCCCTCGCGCTTGATCTGCCAGGCGAGGTCGTGGATGAGCGCGATATCGGAGACGAAGAGATAGCGGCGCGGGGGCGGGCTCGGCGCCGCAGCCGGCGGGCTCGGCGGGGTCGGACTCGGAGCTCGTTCCTCGGGCATCGCGAAGCCATAGAGGAAACAAACTCCGCCCGCGATTGCCAGCGAGAAATCGCGCGCGGGGCGCGCCCGAGGTCAGCGCGGCGCGGCGGCCGCGGGCGCGCCGGCGATCTCCGCGACGACGAGGTCGCCGATCTCGCTCGTCGGCAGCGCCCCCGCCCCGAGGTGCGGGATCCGCTTCGACACGAGGAGGCGCTCGATCGCCCCCTCGATCGCCCTCGCCGCGTCCTTCTCGCCGAGATACTCGAGCATCATCGCGACGGCGTTGATCGTCGCGAGCGGGTTCGCCTTCCCCTGGCCGCGGTACTTCGGGGCCGAGCCGTGGATCGGCTCGAACATCGAGACGCGCCCCGGGTGGATGTTCCCCGAGGCCGCGATCCCCATCCCCCCCTGGATCATCGCCCCGAGGTCCGTGACGATGTCGCCGAAGAGGTTCGGGGCGACGGCGACGTCGAACCACTCGGGGTTCTTGACGAGCCACATGCAGCAGGCGTCGACGTAGGCGTGGTCCTTCTCGATGTCGGGAAACTCGCGGCCGACCTCCTCGAAGACGCGCGTCCAGATGTCCTGAGCGCGGACCGCGTTCGCCTTGTCGATCAGGGTGAGCTTCTTCTTTCGATCCCGGTGTCGGGCGAGCTCGAAGGCGTAGCGGATCACGCGCTCGACCCCCTTGCGGGTGTAGACCATCTCCTGGATCGCGACCTCGTCGGGCCCACCCTTGTGGAGGAAGCCGTGGATCCCGGCGTAGGCGTCCTCCGTGTTCTCCCGGACGACGACGAGGTCGACGTCGGCGGGGGTCTTCCCCTTGAGGGGGCCGAGGTGCTCGGCGTAGAGGCGGATCGGCCGGAGGTTCACGTAGAGGTCGAGGTCGAAGCGCAGCCGCGCGATGATCCCGAACTCCATCTTCCCGACCTCGACGCGCGGGTCCCCGATCGCCCCGAGGAGGATCGCCGACATCCCCTTCATCTCGGCGAGGGCCGCGTCGGGGAGGATCTCCCCCGTCTTCAGGAAGTGGTCCGTCCCGTAGGGGTACTCCTTCAGCGCCGCGCGGAAGCCGAAGCGGGTCGCGGCGGTCCGCAGGACCTTCAGCCCTTCGCGGACGACCTCCTCGCCGATTCCGTCGCCGGCGAGGACGGCGATTCGATGGTTCCTCGATTCCAAGGGAGGCTCCCGGCAGGCTCGGGGGAAGAAAAGAGCCCCGGATCCGGGGCTCGGGAGAATCGACCCCCATCGGATACCCGCTCGGGCGGAGGGACGCAAGGGAGCGCTTGCGCGGGGAGGATCCCCTTCGCGTTACGCCGGGGGAACGAACCCCCCTCTCCGGCACCGCACGGAGCCGTTCCGGGCCGGGAAAGCGGTGGGCTCGGGCCTTGATGAGGGGGGAGCGAGTCACGACCTCGACCGACCCTTCACCCCGAGGAGTCCACCATGGCCGCGATCCTCCTGAGCCTCCTGATGCAGGGATGCCCCGGCAACCCGATGCCGGTCATCCCCCCGGGTCCCGGGCCGCTCCGGATCGCTCCCAGCCCCACCGAACGCGCGCCGTCTGCCCCGGCGAGCGTCGACGGCCCACGGACCGGGGTTCCGGGTCCGTCGACACCGGGTTCCGGTCCTTCCGCCCCTGCGACGCCGCGCGGCGCGGCCGGGGGTCCCCGCACGGGGGGAGGGATCGACCTCGGACCGGAGCTCGACTGGGCCGACTGGTGGTGGCTCAACGCCTACGACTACTTCGGACCGATCTTCCCCCGCACCCCCTCGACCCCCGGCGCCGACGACCTCGACCGGGACGCGCGATCCCTCCAGGTCATCGCGGAGGCGGCCCGATCCGCCGCCGTCGCGGCGACCGCGGATCCCGATTCCCGGGTTCGCGCGGCCGCGGCATTGACCGCGGGCCGGCTCTACGGTCCCTCGGTTCGCGCCGACCTCCTCCGGAGCCTCGAGGACCGGGATCCCCTCGTGCGCCGCGCCGCGATCGCGGGCCTCGGATTGTCGGGGGCGGAGGAGCATGTCCCGCTCCTGCTGCGGATGGGAACCGTGAGGGACGCCCGCCCGCTCGAGGAGCAGGACATGGCCCTCCTCTCCCTCGGCCTCGGGGCCGGGAGGGGGCGCAGCAGGAGGTACGCGGGACCGCTTCGCTCCTTCCTCCTCACTGCGTCCGAGAACGACCGTCGGCTGCTCGGCCCCTCCGCCGCGACGAGCGTGGGCCTCGTCGCCGACGAGGCCGCCCTCGCCGAATTCGCGAAGCTCGCGAGCGACAGGGAGGCTCCCCCCCCGCTGCGGGCCCGGGCCCTCTGGGCCTTCCGCGCGGCGCGCGCCGCCCCGGGCCGCGACGGCGCGCTCGCCTGCCGCGAGGACCGCCAACCCGACGTGCGCCGGGCCGCGGCCCTCGCCCTCGGTCGCCTGGGCACGGGAGAGGAGGAGCGGGTCGCGCGCGCCCTGATCCGGGCGGTCGAGACCGACGGGGACACGGCGACCCGCGCCTTCGCCCTCCTCTCGATGGGAGAGGTGGGAGGTCCGACCGCGCGCAAGGAGCTCCTCGACCGGATCGCGCACGGGAAGCAGCTCCTGCGTCCCTGGGCCGCGATCGGGGCGGGGCTCCTCTCGCGCGGCGGCCCCGACGAAGCGATGGGGACCGCCCTCGCGAAGCGGCTCGCCGAGGAGCGCAACCGCGACACGCGGGCGGCCCTCGCCCTCGCGATCGGCCTCTCGAGGACGCAGGACGGGCGGGAGCTCGTGCGACGGATGGTCGAGGACGGGGAGAACTCCCGGGAGCGCGCCTTCGCGGCCCTGGCGATCTCCCTCGGCCGCGTTCGTTAGACGAACTAACAACGCGGAGCTGGATGTCACCGCATCCAATACCAGCGATCGCACCCGGAGTGCAATCGCAAATCTCGGGAGATCAGCGGCTCGCGGGCTCG
>CBRGOK010000062.1:0-10861 GCA_967798035.1 uncultured bacterium | reverse complement strand
TGGCCGTCGTCGCCGGGAGCGTCCCCGTCAGGTAGACGCCGAAGGAGGGATTCCCCGGTCCCGCGAGCGGGGCGCCTCCGACGAGCGTGATCCTCGGGACGATTCCCCCCGTGCCGGGGCAGCCCACCCCGAAGGCCGTGGCGCCGGGCGGCAGCCCGGTGAAACCGAAGACGCGCACCGCCCCGCTGCTTCCGATCGGTCCCGGATTCGCCCCGGGAAGGCCCACGGCGACCTCCTGGGTCCCGTCGGCGTTCACGTCGCCGGCGAAGGCGACCGCGGTTCCGAGGCGCTGCGCGGCCGCAGTGCCCTGGACGGAGAGCAAGGGCGTGAGCCCCGGCCCACGGTAGACCCTCGCCTCGCCGGCGTCGGTTCCGGCCCCATCCGCGAACGGCGCCCCGACGAGCAGGTCCGGGAGTCCGTCCGCGTCGACGTCGCCGTCCGCGGCGAGGGCGGCCCCGAATTGCTCGCCCGCGAGGGATCCGGAGAGGAAGGAGAGGGTCGAGCCGTCCGCGCCCGAGAGGAGCCGGACCACGCCGGCGTCGACGAGGCCGCCCGGATCCGCCAGCGGCGCGCCGGCCGCCAGATCCGCGACGCCGTCGCCGTTCCAGTCCCCGGATGGAGTGAGGGGGCTGCCGAAGCGTTCCAGCGCCACCGTCCCGCTGCTCGACCAGAGGAGATTCCCCGTCTGCCCCGAGAAGGCTCGAACCTCCCCGGCGAGCGGGAGCCCGCTCGGGTCGGCGAAGGGGGCTCCCACCGCGAAATCGGGGACCGAGTCCCCGTCGACGTCGCCGAGCCCGGCGACGGCGGAACCGAATAGATCCGCCAGGGCCGACCCCTCGACGGAGAGGAGCGCCACACCGGTCGCGCCGGAGAATAGGGTGGCCTGTCCCGTATCGGTGAGGGCTGCTGGGGAGAGTCCGCCGACCGGGGCACCGACAACGAAATCGTCCGCCCCGTCCCCGTCGCAGTCCCCGAGTGGAGCCGCGGAGGTCCCGAGCCGGTCCAGGGAGCCCGCTCCCGCCAGGACCACGATTGGCGCGAAGTTGGCGCCCGAGTGCACGTACAGGCGACCCGCGGCCGAGAGCCCACCCGGGTCCGCGAACGGCGCCCCGACGAGGCAGTCGCCGATTCCGTCGCCGTCGACATCCCCGGCGAAGGCCACGCAGGCCCCGTACTGGTCTCCTTGGCTGGCCCCCAAGGCGAAGAAGAACGGGATTCCCGTCGCGCCCGATAGGAGGGATGCCCTCCCTTGCGAAATCGCGGCGAGGGGGCTTCCGACCAGGAGGTCGGGACTACCGTCCCCGTCAATGTCGGGGAGCCTCGCCAGTGTCGAGCCGAAGCCACCTCCCGAGTCCACCCCGAGGGCTTCCCAGACCGGAACCGCCGGCATTTGGGAAGTCGCGGCGGAGACGGGAAATGCCGCGATGGCCGCGCACGACCACCGCATGGTCCGACGATCCACGGCGCGCCTCCCTCAGAGGAGGACGAGTTCCAAGGCTCCGGACATGGCGCCCGGGAGCAAGGCCGGCCCCGGGTCGGCGACGAGCCACTGGAGGTAGAGGGTCGCTCCGGCGAGGCCCGGATCCGCAGGGATCGGGAGCGGGGCGAGGGCGTTCCCCGAGACGTTCGTCGAGAGGACCCACCCGAAGTCCGCGGAGACCTCGAGGGAGCAGGCCGGCATCCCGAAGAGAGCGAGACTCATCGGGAGAGGGATCGACCCCCAGGCCTGAGAGGAGAGACCCATCAGGAGCAGGGCCGACGCTCCCGGGGGCGCACCGGAGAGGAAGGCTCCAAAGGTCGGATTTCCGACCGTGGCGAAGGGATTCCCGCCGGCGGCGAGAATCTGCGGCGTCGATCCCGAACCGCCCGGACACCCCGTGCCGAAGAGGGACGAGCCGCCCGGGATCCCGGTGTAGGAGAAGCACCGAAGGCCCATTGTCGGGAAGACGGGGCCGGACGCGATCAGGTCCGATCGTCCGTCCCCGGAGAGGTCGCCGAAGCTCCAGACGCGACCGCCGAAGTAGTCGGAGACCGAGGACCCGGAGATCGCGTAGAGCGATTCGCCGGTCGCGCCCGAGAAGAGGACCGCCTCGCCCGGGCCATTGGGCGTCCACCACGGTCCGTACGGTCCTCCCCCTGCGGGGATGGCGGGATGGGGAGCGCCGACGAGGAGATCGTCGGCTCCGTCGCCGTCCACGTCGCCTGCCGCCGCCAGGGATGTGCCGAGCGCGCCGTAGAGGTCCGTTCCCTGGAGGGAATGGAGGATCGATTGATCCGCCCCCGAGTAGAGGATGACCTCGCCCGCCGAGGCAACGGCGTTCACCATTGCTCCGGGGATCCCAACGGCGAGGTCGCCGTGGCCGTCGCCGTTCGCGTCGCCCGCGGGGCCGAACACGGTACCGAATCCTCCGCCGTAGGAGGTGGTGGCCGTCCCGTGCAGGGAGGCGAGCACGCTGCCCGTCGCGCCGGAGAAGACCTCGAGCGTCCCCCCACTTCCCAATTCCGGCAGCCCGACGGCCCAGTCGTTCACCCCGTCGGCGTCCAGGTCTCCGGCGAGGGCGAGGGTGTTCAGGGAGGAGGGGACGGGGGGCATGGCGTGCACGTAGATCGTCTGGCCGGTATCCCCCGAGAGGGCGCGAACCTCGCCTTGCGTGCCGCCGAAGAAGTAGGACGGAAGCGTCGCGGCGATCGCGTCTTCCGAGCCGTCGAGGTCGAGGTCGCCCGCGCGAAGGACGAGTTTCCCGGTGACCGCGCCGGCCCACGTCCCGTTGACCAGGTAGAGGACGAGGCCGTTCGACCCCGAGAAGACGCGGATCTGGCCTGCCGCGTCGAGTCCGCCCGGGTCCGCGTACGGCGCGCCGACGAGGACGTCCGCGTGGCCGTCCGCCGTGAGATCCCCGAGTCCGAGGACGGTCCAGCCGAGCTGGTCCCCCGAGTTCCAGCCGTTGAGGACGAGGAGCACCGCGCCCGAGGCTCCCGAGAAGACCCTTGCTTGGCCGGCTTGCTGGAGTCCGAAGGAGGTCGCGCCCGGCGCCCCCACGATCGCGTCGGACAGGCCGTCCCCGTCGATGTCCCCCGCGTCCGCGACGTCGCTTCCGAAACCGTCGTTCGGGGCCGCCCCGATGAGGAGGTGCAGCGTCGCGCCCGAGGATCCCGAGATCCACTTCGCCTGTCCCGGCGAGCCGTAGCTCGCCTGTGGCATGGCGACGAGTAGATCGGGGAGGCCGTCGCCGTCGATGTCGCCGGTCCGAACCACGTGCGTGGAGCCGTTCGTCCAGGCGTTCCAGAGGCCGAAGCCCTGGGCCCGGCCCGGTGCCGCAGGAATCCACCAGAGGATCGCCGCGATCCCCGCCGCGACTCCCCGCGTTCCGAGGATCGTCCGTCTACGCATCGATCCCTCCGAACTCGAGCGACCGCGGAGCATAGCCCGGAGTCCCGGGATGGGACACCCCCCGGTCCCGCGGGGGCGCGGCACGAGGTCGTCCTCGAAGATCCCGTTGCCGGGGTTGCCCGTCCCCGGCATCCTGCCGCGCCCCTCCCCCCCGACATGCCGGAATCCTCCCCCGGCGTCCGGATCGAGCGTCCCTGGATCGAGACGCGTCCCTACCGCGAGGAGACCTTCGCGGGGTACGCGATCGGGATCGTCGTCGGGGTCCTCCTGACGATCTCGATGACCTACGCCGGGCTGAAGCTCGGCTTCACGGTCCCCGCCTCCGCGATGGCGGCGATCGTCGGCCTCGGTGTCCTGCGCGGCCTGATGCGGAAGGGCTCGATCGTCGAGAACAACATCAACCAGACGGTCGCCGCCGCGATCAACATCACCTGCTCGGGGGTGATCTTCACGATGCCGGTCCTCTACCTGCGGGGGGACCGCCCGAACCTCCTCTCGATCACCCTCGCCGCGGTCGCGGGCTCCTTCCTCGGGACGGTCTTCATCGTCCCCTTGCGCAAGCAGATGATCGACCTTGAGCGGCTGCGCTTCCCGACGGGATACGCGACCGCGACGGTGCTCAAGGCGGCGGGGGGGGGGAGGCGGGCGCTCCTCCTCCTCTACGGGACGGTCGCGGGCTTCCTCCTCTACTTCGGGATCCGCTACCTCCTGTGGGAGATCCACGGCGGGGAGGAGCTGCCGCAGGAGGCGGAGGCGAACTACTCGGGGATCTTCTCCTTCCTCGGCTTCCGCATCCCCTCCTACACCTCGCCCGTGATCGAGCTCTCCCTCACGGGGCTCGCCGCCGGGTTCATCGCCGGACGCTACGCGATCGTCGTCATCTTCGGCGGCATGCTCGCTTCCTGGGTCGTCGCCCCCGCGCTCGTGAGCTTCGGCTGGCTGCCGGCCGGGGTCGCGCCCGAGCGCGCGGCCGGTCCGATCTACCAGATCAACCGGCAGCTCGGCATCGGCCTCCTCGTCGGCGGCGCGATCGCCGGCGTGCTCCTGGCGGCGCCGATGATCCGCGCCGCGTTCGCCTCCCTCTCGCGCAAGGGGCCCGCCGGCACGAAGTCGCAGGAGCTCCCCGCCCCGCTGATCGGGGTGGCGGCCGTCCTCTCGTTCGCCGTCGTCTTCGTGGCCGGGAGCCTCGGAGGCCTCTCTCCGGGGAAGGCGGTCGCCTGCGGCCTCGTCGCCACCTTCTGGATCTGGCTCGCGGGACTGATCGTCTCCCAGGCGATGGGGGTCACCGACTGGGCGCCGATCTCCGGGATGTCCCTCATCGGGATCGCGGCGCTCCTCGCGATCGCGGGGAAGGACGCCGTCCCCGTCTGCGTGACGATGGGGTGCGCGATGGCGGTCGCGATGTCCCAGGCCTCCGACATGATGCAGGACCTGAAGACGGGCCACCTCGTCGGCGCGATCCCCCGCAAGCAGCAGGTCGCGCAGCTCTGGGTCGCCTGGCTCGGGCCCGCCGTCTCGATCGTCACCCTCACCGCGCTCTTCACGTCGGCGCAGAAGGACTACCGCTCGAAGGAGACCCTCCGCGCGGAGATCCGGGAGATCGCCGCCGCCGAAGGGATCGTGACCCCGGAGACGCCACCGGAGCGGGTCGAGCCGCTCCTCGAAGGGAAGGCCTTCCAGAAGCGGTTCACGGCGCCCCAGGCCGGCGCCATCGACGGGGCGATCAAGGCGGTCACGGGCGAGGGGAATGCGGACATCTTCACGCGCTACGGGATCGGGGCGCTCCTGGGCGCGGCCCTCACCTTCGCCGCCGGTGGGGGCCTCGGCGTCCAGGTCGGCCTCTCCATGTACCTCCGTCTCTCGACGCTCCTCCCCTTCGGCATCGGGTGCCTCCTCTCCGTCCTTGTCGAGAAGCGACAGGGAAGGAAGGTCCTCGAGGAGGTCTGGATCCCGCTCGCCGCCGGCCTCCTCGTCGGGGACAGCCTCGCGGGCGTCGGCCAGTCGCTCTACGGGATCGGCTGGGAGGGGTTCAAGCAGATGTTCGCGACGATGGTGGGAGGGACCTGATGCGGGGGTGGCTGATGCTCCTCGGCACCGTGATCGGGATCCTCGGGGGCGCCTACCCGAGGGACCGGGAGCTCATCGCCGGGATTCCCGGCGGGATCCCCCTCGTCGTCGCCGGCGTCGCACTCCTCGTCGTGGCGCTCGCTCTGCGCCTGCAGCACCGCCCCGTCAGCGAGGCGGCGCGCGGTTCCGCCGCGGCCGCCGGAGAGGCGATCGCGCGGGTCGCTCCGGACGTCGAGGCGCTCCTCCCGGAGGCGAGGCAACTGCCCATCGGCGACCTCGCCCGGCGGCTCGACGGGCTGATCGAGAGGAACCTCTTCCCCGTGTACTCGGCGCAGGGAGCGCTCGTCGCATCCCAGGGCTTCGCGGACTACGCAGTCCACACGGGCCCCTGGGCCGCCGGCGAGCGGATGCTCTACCGCGCCTGGTCGGCGGCGACGGACGGGCACCGCCCCGAGGCGATCGCCTCGATGGAGGAGGCGGTGCGCCACTTCGCGGAGGCGCGCTCGATGTGGGAACGCGTGACCGCGAGCCGGTCGGGTAGCCCGTAGACCACGGGCTCAGCGGCGCGCGTCCCCCTCCGCGAGCGCCGCGACGTGGCGCAGCACGCGGAGGTGGATCGCCTCGATGAAGGCGTAGGCCCACAGACGCCAGTAGGCCTCCGGGACCATGTTCGTCCGGTACCAGGTTCGGCCGACGAGTCGCGTCCGTCCGTCCGGAAGCTCCTCGAGCAGGAACTGGCCGCGAGTCGACTCGAGGTAGCCGTCGAGGTGGGGCGGCCGCGGACCCCGCCAGAGGGTGAGCTCCCGCATCGGGTCCGGCTGGTCGACGACGGAGAAGGCGAGCTCGCGACCCGGATCCCAGACCTCGATCGGCTCGACGAATTCCCCCGTCGTGAAGACGCAGCGGCGCACCGCGCCGACCCCCTCGCCTTCGATCCGGGCCGCCATCGGAGCAGCCACGCCGAGGCGGAAAAGGAGTCCGGTGGGGGGCGGGAGGGGAGGGAACGCGATCACTCGATTCCAGACGACCTCGGGAGGAGCGTCGACCACGACCACCGTCTCGACCGGTCGCGGCTCGGAGGGAGGGAGGGGGCTCACCCCTTCCGCGAAGAGGAGGAGGGGAAGGAGCGCGAGGGGCGCCCCGGGGATCGTCCCCCGCCCGCCGCCGCGCGCCTCGGCGACGCTCCAGCCGACGAGCGCGCCGACGAGGGCTCCGACGAGGAGGAGCGGAATCCCCATCGCGAGGCAGACGAGCCCGTCGGCGGCGAAGAGGATGCAGACGATCCCGGCGTAGAGGAGCGCTGCGGCCGCGGAGAGGAGGGCCCCCGTCACGGTCGACGCGCGGAGCCGCCCGAACGCGCGCGCCGAGGCGTATCCCGCGAGCACCGGGGCGCCGAGGAAGAGGCCCGTCCCGTACCGGCGCAGTAGTCCGACGGAGATCCCGACGGCGCCGAGCCCGACCACCGCGCCGACGACGCCGCCGATCGAGACGGCGGCGGCGAACTCGCGGTTCGCTCCGGAACGCGCCTCGAGCCGCCGGTCGGGAATCCCCTCCCGCCGCCTCGTGGGGAAGGCGGCGCATGCCACGAAGAAGAGGAGGTTCGCGAACGGGACGAAGAAGAGAGAGGCGAGCCAGCCCGGGAGCCCGGCGTCCCGGAGCCTGCGCAGGGTGAGGACGAGCCCGACGGCGATGAAGGGGAGCGCGACGACCCACAGGGCGAGCCAGTAGCCGAGGTTCTCCCTCGGCCGGAAGAGCGGGGCGTCGATCGGGCTGACGTAGAGGAGGACGGACCAGGGCAGGCCGTAGGCCCGGCACACGGCCGCGTCGAGGGCCGCCTTGAGCGCGAAGAGGGAGACTCCGGCGAGGAGGTAGGGGAGCCGGCCGAGGGGGCGCTGGAGGCCGAGCACGGCGGGAAGTTAGCGCGCGGGCCCCACAGCTCCCAGCCCGCGCCGGCGTGACGGTCCCGCAGAGGCGGAGGAGGCGCGGGCCCCGGCGCGCTCCGGGGCCCGCGCGAATCGAATTCGGGGGGACCCGCTACAGCCCCACGATGGCGTCGATGGCGTTCGAGAGGGACACGTTCGGACCGGACGAGCAGGGGCTCGCGGAGGTGGAGAGGACCATCCACTGGACCTTCGCCCCTCCGCCGAGGAGGGCGAGGTTGCACGGGATCGGGACGGCGATCGCCGCCCCTCCACCGGACACCGGGGCGGAGAGGACGGCCGAGGCGGAGAGGTCGGGGACGAGGGTGCAGGGCCCGCAGGGGAAGTTCGAGGCGGCGGGAGCGACCAGGACGAGGCTTCCCGTCGCTCCCGGGTCCGCCCCCGAAAGCGTGAAGGCGAAGTCCGCGTTCCCGATCGCGACCGGCCCGTTCACCCAGCCGAACCCTCCCCCGCCGCACCCTCCGCCGACATCGGCGACGGACCCTCCCGGACCGAGCGACTCGACGCGGTGCGCGAGCACGCTCGTGTTCGTGCTCACGGTGCCGGCGACCTGGACCCAGGCGACGAGCGCTTGGTCGGACGTCGCCCCGCCCCCGAACTGCGCTCCGACCGCCGGCGACCCCTCGGTCGCGGTGGAGATCACGATGCCGGTCGCGGGCTCGCACGGGAGGCCGGTCGCCCGGTCGACGGCGGCCATGTAGAGGTCGAAGGTCGGCGCCCCCTCGCGATCCGCCCAGACGACCACGTACTTGTACTGCGCGAGGTCGACGGCCGTGCTCCACTCGTCGTCTCCCGGATCCCCCTCGAGGACGAGCTCCGGGCCGGCGGTGAGCGATCCGGACCCGCAGCCCCCGGAAAAGGAGAAGGAACGCACGAGGATGTCGCGGGCGCCCGTGCCGCCCCGCTGCCAGGAGGCGAGGAAGCCCGTCCCGTCTCCCGCGACGTCGACCATCGCGTCGTACGCCGGGGAGGCCGCGATCGGGCTCTCGGGCGTGCACGCGGTGCCCGAGGAATCGATGACAAGCCCCTCCAGGTCGCCGTACTCCCCCCACGCGACGAGCCAGCGTCCGGGGGAGCCGCAGGACTTCGAGACCGCGGCGTAGTCGGCGCTCGCCTCGGTCGTGAGGACGAGCACCGGGCCCGGGAGGGAGGGAGGGCCGGAGGCCGGGCACCGCACGAGCCGCGCCCGGATCCCCGCACCGACCTCGGTCCAAGCCACCAGGCCGTCCTCGAACGATCCCGCCGCGCCGACTCGCGGATCCCCCCCGACGTCCGGGTTGAGGTCCGGGGCGGGCGAGGTGGAGACCATGATCGGGGCGGAGACGGCGCCCGTCGCGGCGTCGACCGTCTTCGCCATGACGTTGAAGTGCGGCGGGAGCGCGAGGACGAGCTCCCGCCACACGACGAGGAAGCGGTTCGTCGCATTCAGGCTCGCGACGGCCGGCTGCTGGGGCGTGCCGACGCCCGCCTGGACGTTGAAGACCGGGCCGACGATGGCTCCGGAGGAGGCGACGCGGACCGCCCGGACCTCGATCTGGACCGCGGAGAGGACCGACTCCCAGACGACGAGGTAGAGGTCGCTCGTCGCGTCGTAGGCGATGTCGGGGTTGGCGTAGTCGACGAGTCCGCCGCCGGCGATGAGGATCGCCGAGCCGACGAGCGGGTCGAGGAGGATGGGGAGAGCGGCGACATCGACGAACGCGGAGGGGAGCGCGATCTCGAGGAGGTCCCCCTCCACGCGGAGGGTTCCGGGCGCTCGACGCCCCGCGGCGTCGACGCCCGTCGCGGCTCCGTAGGCGACTCCTCCGAGCCCCCCCTCCTCGAAACGGAGACCCCCGTCTTCGGCGAGGACGGGGGAGGGGAGGTTGGTCTCGATCCTCCCGCGGACGACGAGGTCCCCCGTCCCCGGGGGCCTCTCCGCGAAGTGGAAGGTCTGCTCGATCCCGTCCGGACGGACCTCGTACGACTCGACGATCCCCGCGCCCCGGCAGTACCGGACGGACGATCCGTCCCGCTCGGGAGAAGCCGGCGCCCCGCCCCGTTCGATCAGGACCTCCTCCCCCCGGCGGATCGACTCGAGGGAATAGGAGAGGAACCGGGTGCGCTCGGCGCGGCGGCCGAGGGCCGGCGCGAAGTGCCACCCCTCCGCGGCGAACTCCGCCCGGTAGTCGGGGCCCAACGCGACGAGGCGGCCGCCGACCTCCTGGATCTCGGTCGCCCGACGCCAGGCGGTCTGGGGGACCCGCTCGGTCCCGGGGCCGGAACGCGCGGGGGAGGGCGGGAGGGAGAAACTCGAGAGGAGCGCAGCACCGACCAGGAAGTCTTTCATTACAGCACCTTCCTTTTCCCGGTCGGGCCGCTACAGGGCCCGCCCGGGGAGACAACTTTCCTCTCGGGTCAACCCAGCCGACTAAGCGGCAGGCTAGTCGGGCCTCCCGGGGTGTCAAGAGTTCCCCGGGGGGGAAGGGATCACCGGGAGAGGCGATCGAGCGCGGCGAGGCGCAGGCGCTCGCAGGTCGCGGCGTCGAGGCGGTCCCCGACGGCGGCGCGGATTCCCTCGCGCGTCGCGAGGCCGCGGGCGACGAGGAGGGTCAGGATCTCGGCGTCCTGCGCCGCGCGCCGGAGCATCTTGAGACGCCGGGAGGGGAACGGCCCGCCGGGACGCCCCGGGCCGCTCGGATAGAGGAGGGCCGTCGCCTCGGGCCGCTTCCACGCCTCCGGCGTCCCGACCGACTGCCAGGGGACCAACCCGTCCGCCCCCTCGAGCCACGCGCGCAGGCACCAGGCGCGCGTCTCGGCGGGATCGAGGGGCGGCTCGCCGTAGGACCAGAGGACCTCGCCGTTCTTCCGCGCCGTCTCGAGGGCGATCCCCCCCGACTCGCGCAGCGCGTTGCACACGACGAGGTCGGCGAGGCCGTCGAGGTGCTCGCGTCGCCACTGGGGCCGCGAGAGATCGACGCGGAAGAGCATCCGCGCGCGTCCCTTCGCCGCGCCGACCCCCTCGCGGAAGCGACGCGCGAACCACCGCAGCGCGAGGAAGTCGTCGCGGAAGGCCGGCTCGTCGAGGAGCCACCAGGAGGTTCCCGCCCCGCGCGCGCGGAAGTCGACCTTGTCGTTGAGGAACCCGAGGAAGCGCGTCTCCGTCCACCCCTTCTCGTCGAGATGCCGCGCGAACGCGGCGGCCGTGTCCGAGAACGCCCGGGTGTAGGAATCCGGAAACGCCTCCTCGATCGCCGGGGCGTCCCGCCAGTGGTTCTCGAGGGTTCCCCGGTACGCGTAGGCCTCGCCGATCGGGAGCGGCCAGTTCTCGTGGAGGGGGAGGAGGAAGTGGTCGATCGGGACGCCGCCGCGCGGGAGCCCCTCGAACGCGCTTCCGTCGAAGAGCGGTCCGAACCGGTTGTCCCAGCGGCTCCAGGACCGGACGCGGACGCGATCGCCGTCGCGCTCGATCTCGGGCACCGCG
>CBRGOK010000061.1:0-10950 GCA_967798035.1 uncultured bacterium | reverse complement strand
CGCCGGCCCCGTCCCGCTCAGGCCGGGGGACTCCCTCCTCGCCTTCTCGGACGGGATCGTCGAGGCCCGCTCCCCCTCGGGGGAACTGTTCGGGGACGAGCGCCTCCGCGAGGTCGTCGCCCGCGCGGACGCGGGGAGCGCGAGCGCCCTCCTCGACGCGATCCTCTCGCGGGTCGGGGAGTTCGCGGGCGGCCGGTTCGACGACGACGTCACGCTCGTCGCCGCCCGCGTGCCGCCGCGGTGAACCTGCTCGTCCGTGGCGGGCGCCTCTTCACCCGGGGAGCCTTCGAGGCGGGCGACCTCCTGGTGCGCGAGGGGCGGATCGAGGCCCTCGGCCCGCCGGGGTCCTTCCCCCCGTCCGTTCCCGTCGTCGAGGCGTCGGGCCTCCTCGTCCTCCCCGCGCTCCTCGACGCCCACGTCCACTTCCGCGAGCCGGGGCTCGAGCGCAAGGAAGGGTGGGAGACTGGCTCCCGGGCCGCCGCGCGCGGCGGGGTCGGGACTGTCCTCGAGATCCAGAACAACGATCCCCTCACCACGGACCCCGACCGCCTCGCCGAGAGGGAGGCGCGCGCCCGCGCGAAGTCGATCGTCGACTTCGGCCTCTACGCGAACCTCCTCCCCGCCTCGCGCGTTCACCTCGGGCGCATGGCGGAGACCTCCCCGGGCTTCAAGGCGTTCCTCGGCGGGACAATCGGTCACGAGGGGATCGCCGACAGCGCCACGATCCACGCCCTGTTCGCCGCGGCGGCGGCGGCCGGGCGTCCCGTCGTCGTCCACGCCGAGGACGCCGCCCTCCTCGCCGCCGCGGCGCCCGAGCGGCCCGCCGTGGCCGAGACGGTGGCGGCCGCGATCGCGATCGAGTGCGCCGCCGCGACGGGAGCGGAGGTCCACTTCTTCCACGTCTCGGCGGGGAGGACGGCCGACCTCGTCGAGGACGCGCGCGCGCGGGGCCTCCCGGTGAGCGCGAGCGTCTGCCCCCACTACCTCCTCTTCACCGAGGAGGAGGTCCGCTCCCGGGGGGCGTGGCTGCGCGTCAAGCCTCCGATCCGGGGACACGCCGACCGCGAACGGCTGCGCGCGGCGCTGCGCTCCGGCGCGATCGAGGCGCTCACGACCGACCACGCCCCTCACCCGAGGGAGGAGAAGGAGGGCCCCTCCCCTCCCTTCGGCCTCCCCTCCGTCGATCTCCTCGTTCCCCTCCACTTCGCGCTGCGCGACGAGGCGGGGATCCCCCTCGAGTGCCTCCTCGCCGCGGCGAGCGAGGCCCCCGCCCGACTCTTCCGGATCCTCGGGAAGGGGAGGCTCGAGCCGGGGGCGGACGCGGACTTCGTCCTCGTCGATCCCGAGCGCCGCTTCGGGGTCGAGGCGGCCGGCCTCTCCTCGCGCGCGGGGTGGAGCCCCTACGAGGGGCGGGAGATGCGGGGCGCCCCTATCGCGACGTACGTCCGCGGCCGGGCGGTCTTCGATCGGGGCCGCTTCGCGAGCGCGCCGCACGGTCTCCCCGTCCGCCTCGAGGGGCCGACTATACGGTGAGCCCTTCCCGCCGGTTCCCGATCCCGCGCCCGAGGGGAGGGCGGGGGAACCGAGAAGCGACCTTCGGCGAGGACTTCTTCCGGAGGATCGCCCGGATCCGCGTGCGCCTCGCCTCCGGCTGGGAGAGGGGGGCCGGCTCCCTCGCCGGCGCGGGCCTCTCCATGCGCGGAGTGGAGTTCCGCGACCACCGCCCCTACGCGCCCGGGGACGATCCGCGCTCCGTCGACTGGAACGCCTTCGCCCGCCTCGGGCGACCCTTCGTGAAGCTCTTCCGGGACGAGGCGAGGGGAACCCTCGGCGTCGTCCTCGACGCGACCGCCTCGATGGCCTTCGGCGATCCCCGGAAGGATCTCGTCGCCCGCCGGATCGCGGGGGTGCTAGGACTCGCCGCCCTCGCCTCGGGGACGCCCGTCCTCGCTGCCGTCGCGGCGGAGCGCAGCTCCGCGCGACGCCTCGCGGGGCGCGCCCGAGCCGGGGCGCTCCTCGCCCTCCTCGACGCTCCGGCCGGCGGGGGACCGGCGACTCTTCTCGAGGCGATCGAGAGGCTCGGGACTGCGCCGATCTCCTCCTTCGTCGTCGTTTCCGACTTCCTCGACCGGGAGGGGACGCTCCGGGCCGTCGAGCGCGTCCTGCGCCCCGGCCGCCCCGCCGTCCTCGTCCAGGTCCAGTCGCGCGCCGAGCTGGAGCCGGAGGCGCCGGGCTGGGTGCGCCTCCTCGACGCGGAGACGGGCGAGGCCCTCGAGGGTCTCGCGGACGCCGCCTCCGCGCGGGAGTCGGGAGCCCGCGCGCGCGCGCTCGAGGAGGAGGTGCGGGGCTTCGCGATCCGCCGGCGGCTCGGAAGCGTCTTCGTCCGGTCCGACCGGGACTTCGGGGAGGCCGCGCTCGAGGTGGTCGCCCGGCTCGAGGCGCTGCGGTGACCTTCGCCTTGCCGTGGGCGCTCCTCCTCCTCCTCGGGTTGCCGCTCCTCCTCTTCCTCGAGCGCATGCGGCTCCTGCGATCGCAGCGCGCGGTCGCGTCGGCGGCCCTCTGGAGGGGTCTCCTCCGGAAGCCGGAGGAGCGCTCGGGCGGAGCCCTCGCCTCCCTCGACCTCCCCGCCGGCCTGCGGGGGGCGGCGTTCCTCCTCGGGGCGGTCGGCGTGGCGGGCCCCTCGCTCCCCGGGGCCGGCCCGGGAACGCTCCGGATCCTCCTCGACCGCTCCGCGAGCATGGGAGCTGAGGCGGGAGAGGGGCGAACCCGCCTCTCCCTCGCCGTCGAGAAGGCCCTCGACCGCCTCGAGGCCTTCCCCGGCGACACGCGAGTCGTCCTCGAGCGCCCCCCCCTCGATCCGGGTCCCGTCGCGACCGACCTCGCGACGGCGCGCCGCCTGCTCTCCGAAGCGGAGCCGACCGACGCGCCGCTCGACCTGCGCTTCCCCCTCGCCCCGGTCGCGCCCGGGCAGGAGGTCCTCCTCGTCACGGACGGCGTCCCTCCGGACCTCCCCCCGGACGTCCGCGTCCTCGCGGTCGGCCCTCCCGCGGACAACGCGGGCTTCGTCGCGTTCGAGGCGGAGGGGACGGGCGCGGGCGAAATCGGACTCTGGGGTCTCCTCCGGAACTTCTCGGCCCGGGGGCTCGAGAGGGAGGTCGTCGCGACGGGCGCCGCCGAGGTGTCCCTCGGGCGGGTCTCCCTCGGCCCGGGAGAGGCCCGCGCGCTCTCCGCACGCGTCGGCCCGGCACCGGTCGTCGGGCTGCGCTGCCTCGGGACCGACGCCCTGCGCGCGGACGACGCCGTCCTCGCCTCGGCCGCCGGCGCGAGCCTGCGCGTGCGTGTCGGCCCGGGGGTTCCAGGACCCGTGCTCCGCGCGCTCGCCGCCCAGCGCGGGCTCGTGCTCGAGCAGGGGGGGGAGGGGGGCGCCGACCTCGAGGTGGGGACGAGAGTCGAGGGATCGGCCCGGTTCCGGATCGCGCTCGACCTCCTTCGGGGGGAGCCGTTCGAGGCCACGGGGGTGCGATTCCTCGCCCCCCTCCCCGAGGAGATCGACCTCTCCGGCGTGAGGGTGGGTCCCGTCCGGATCGCCCCGGAAGAGGAGAGGCCCCTGATCCTCGCCCGGACGCCGGAAGGGGAGGAGCGCCCGATTGCCGTCGAGGACGAACGGGGCTGGGTCCTCCACTTCGATCCCTCCGCGGGGAACTGGAAGGAGCATCCCTCATTCCCCGTCTTCTTCGCGGTGGCGGCGCAGCGCGCGAGGGAGCGGTCCGGGCGCGTCGGATTCGTCCGGAGCGGGGAGCTCCTCCCCGAACTTCCCGGCGGCGCGGAGCGGGTCGGGGTCCTCGAGCACCCCGGGCGGCCGCCCCTCTGCGTGAACCTCCTCTCGCCGGAGGAGTCCTCCCTCGCCGGAGGGACGGCGGAGCCCGTCCTGCGGCCGCCCCGCGGAGGGCGCGGGAAGGGGCTCGCCCCCGTCGCCTTCCTCCTCGCCGCGGGAGGCGTGGGGGTCTCGCTCCTCCTCGAGGCCCGAAGAGGATGATGGGATGAACCGGCGCCTCCTCGCCTCCGCCGGTGTCGGCCTCGCGATCGGGGCCACGGGCTGGCTCGTCTACACCTGGAACGAGGGGCGCCAGGCGGGCGCGCAGGCGCAGCGCTGGATCGCCGAGGGGGAGGACCTCCTCGAGCAGGACCTCGCCCGCGGCGAGGGCTCCTCCGACTTCGCCCTCGCGAACCGCGCGATCGAGAAGTTCCGGGCGGCCCTCGGGGCGCTGGGCGAGTCCTCGCGCGCGAGGAGGGGGCTCGGCCGCGCGCACCTGCGCCGCACCGAGTTCTCGAAGGCGGTCGAGGAGTACGGTCGCGCGCTGGCGGATCCGGAGGCGCCCGGGTCCTGGAAGAGGGAGGCGGGGCTCGCCTACCTCAACCGCTTCGCGACGAACCACGACCCCGGGGACCTCTCCGCGGGGATCACCCGGTACGAGGAGGCGCTCGCCGCCGACCCGGGGGACGTCGAGGCGCGGTGGGGGGCGGGGGCGTTCCACCACCTCGCGGGGGATCGCGAGCGCCGCGACGAGTGCTGGAACCGGATCCTCCGCGACGCGCCCGATTCCCCGTGGGCGGCGCGGATCCGGAAGGATCTCGAGAAGGAGAAGGCGGCGCCCGCGGGCCCGCGCTGAGCCCGTTTCAGGCTCGCTCCCGGCCCAGCCGATACGGGCGGCTGGTCCACCGGTATGCGGTTCCCGCGCTTCCTCTCCCGGCTCAGCGTCCGGATCGGCGCCGCGATCCTCGCCGCGGCCTGCCTCGCTCCCTTCGTCTCCGGGCAGGACCGCGTGATTCTCCGCAGCGGGGAGAAGATCGAGGGGCGCGTCGTCGGGGAGGCGGGGGAGAACCTCCGGATCGACGTGGGCTACGGGGAGATCCGCGTCAAGCGCGCCTCCGTCGCCCGCATCGAGACCGCGGAGCCGAAGAAGGAAGGGACGCCCGCCTGGTCGGTGGGGACGGCCACGACCCGTCCGGCCCCGGATCTCCCGGTCGGCCCGGCGCGGCTCCCGCCGCGGAAGCTCCGGGGGACGATCCCGGCCCTGCAGGAACCGGCCGAGGACGCGGAGCCGCCCGCGTCGCGACCCGCGTCCCGTCCCGCCGTCCAGCCGCCCGCCCCCCCCGACCTCGGGGTGACCTTCGACGAGCGGGTGGAGAAGGTCCTCGCCCGGTTCTTCTGGTTCCTCCCGGCGGGGGGGTTCCGGATCGGCTTCGGCGCCTGCCTCGTGATCGGCACGACCCTGATCACCCTCTTCGCCTGCCGGATGGCCGACCTCGAGGAGCGCAACCTCGGGAAGTCCCTCCTCTTCTCCATCTGCCTCCTCGGCGTCCTCGGTCTCGCCATCCACTTCGCGACCTTCTCCCCTGTCGGCCTCGGCCTCCTCGGCGTGGTGACCCTTGGGACGTGGTTCGGCCTGGTGCGCTGGGTCCTCGGCGCGGGCGCCTGGCGAGGGACGGTGCTCCTCGCCTGCTTCACGTTCTCCCTCCTCCTCGCCGTGATGTGGGTGGAGGTGCTCGGCCTGGCCTTCCGGCCGGCGACGGCTTAACGAACGTCGGGTCGCTTCGGCGGATTCGGAGCAGGACCCAGAGGCCGCGGCCGCAGGAGGATCCTCCAGAGCGCCTCCGGCCCGAGGATCGCCGCCGGCCCCGACTCCGCCGGGGCGACGAACCCCGAGAGCCGCCACTGCCCCTCCTCCTTCCGGAAGGCGAGCGCCCCTTCCGGAGGGATCCCTCCGGAGGCCTCGATCCCTCCGACTCCCCCCGACGCCGCGACCCTCCCCTTGCCCCGCCAGGTGACCCCGTCCCGCCGGCCGGCGAGGTGGACGGTCTCGCCGGGGGCGAGCGGCTCGACGGAGATCTCGGCGGTCGGGACGAGGAGCTCGACCGGGACCGTGAAGAGCCCCGGCCCCGCCTCCTCGATCTCCCCGGTCTCCACCGAGGGCCCGTCGCCGAAGAAGACGAGCACGCGGGCCACCCCCTTGCTCGCCGTGCGACCGGCGAAGATCACCCCGTGATTGGTCGAGGCCCCGATCTCCTCCCCCCCCGACGTCTGGACGACGAGGACGGGGCCGTCGGGGACCGAGGCGCAGGCGGGGAGGGCGAGGAGGAGGAGCGTCCGAAGGATCCGCATGGACGCCGCGCTCAGGTCGTGAACTGGATCCACGCCTTCTCGAGGGCGTCGAGGTCGATCCCCTGGAGGGCGGCGTTGATCGCCGTCTCCCGGGCCTTCCCCTCCTCCTCCCCCCGGGCGTTGGCCTAGATCAGATTATGGATGTAGGTCGGGAGGATACCTTCCCAGGCCGGGTCCCACCCCTTCGCGCCCCGCTTCTTCCCCTCGCGCAGGAAGTAGACCATGCTCCACCCCTGCGCGTAGCACAGCCGCGCGTTCGCGTAGTACTCCGGCTGCGTGTAGCGGAGGATCTTCGCGAGGGGGACGTGCGTCCCCGCGCGGATCGCGTCGCGGATCGTGTCGCGGCGCCACAGGAAGATGTCGATCTCGAACTCGCCGCTCAGCTTGAAGTCGGCGCCCGCGTAGTAGTCGCCCGTCCCCTCGTTGTACCAGGAGTGCGGGGCGAGCTTGCCGCAGCGGTAGTAGATGTACTGGTGGAAGGCCTCGTGCTGCATCGTCCGCCAGGTGTCGGAGGGGTTCTCCTGGTCGACGAAGATGACGAGCTCCTCGTCCCGGTCGCTCCAGTACCCGGCGGAGCCGCCCGGGCCCCCGTACTGGTGGTACTCGTCCTTGTCCTTGCACACCCGCAGCACCGAGACGGCGGTGATCGGCTTCTCGGGAGGGAAGTCGAGCTCGAGGCGGCCGCGGATCGCCTCGATCCGCTTCTTGATCTGGGGGAGCCACTTCTTCTTGTCCGGATCGAAGACGACGACGTAGTGCTCGGTGTGGTCGACGAGCCTCCCCGGGGAGCGCTCCCTCACCATCGCCATCTTGGCCTCGACCTCGGATCCGGCGGCCGCGGCGGCGGCGGCCGGGGCCTCCGTCTCGATCGGCTTGAAGGTCTTCGCGGCGCTCCGGAAGGCGCCGACCCAGTCCTTGTAGTGGGTCTCCGGGATCGCCCAGACGAGGGCGATCTCCTGCCCCGCCGTCTGGACGACGGCGGCGTACCCGGACGCGGGGGTCTTCATCCCGGTCTTGAGAGAGAACTCGTATTCCTTCGCCGGGAGCTTCGAGGCGAGCGCGAGGTCCTTCTCCTTCGTCTCGCCGAGGACCGAGAACCCGCTCGGTCCCTTGAGCCAGTCCTTGAAGGAATGCGCCCTCATCGCCTCGCGCATCGCGCGCTTCGCCTCTTCGGGGTCCGTCTTCCCTCCGTCCTCGGGGTCCCCCTCCTTCTTCCCCCCCTTCGCCTCCTCGGCGACGCCCGCCCCGGTCGGGGAGCCCTTCAGCTCGAACCGGACGATCCGGAAGTCCGTCTGGAAGTTCACGTTCTCCTTCCCGACGACGAGCTCGGGGCCCGCGAACTTCGCGATCTCGTACTCCTCCGCGGGCTGGATGGGGGTCGGCTTGCTGAAGGCCTCGATCAGGCGGACGGCGAAGCCGTGCTTCTTGTCGTTGTGCCACCCTGCGAGGCTCGTCTTCTTCTGCGCGGGCGCCTCGGAGGCGAGGAGGGTCGGGAAGAGGGCGAGGGGGACGATCCAGTGGCGGCCTTTCATGGGGGCTTCCCGGGTAGGGGCTGGACGGCGACTGTAGAGGTCCCTTCGGAGGCGGACAAGCGAGGGACGGTGGATGACGGCCGGCACTTCCCCTAGGCTCCGTCGGCCGGCTCCCGACCAACGCTCGCCGGGGGGGGTTCGTATCCCCGGCACCCGTCCGTCTCGAGGGAGGTCATCGATGCGGTCCCGCGGTCTCGCCTTCCTGATCGTCGCCGGCCTGCTCGGCGCCCTGTATGCCGTTCTCTCCCTCCAGGGGGGAGCCGGCTCCCGGTCGCACGAACCGGCCAGGCCGGCCACGGCCGCGGGCGAGGCGCCCGCCCATTCCGATCCTCCTGCACCCCAGGCGCCCGAGGCCGCGACGCCGGGGCGCGAGCGCGTCGCCGACCCTGCTCCGCTCGCCGCCGAGAAGTCTCCCGCCGCGAGCCAGGCACGGCTCCAGGGTCGGGTGGTGGCGGCGGACGGATCTCCTGTCCAGGGGGCTCGCGTCCTCCTCCGGGAGGGGGACAGCCCCTTCCCGTTCCTCCGGGGCGGCCGCCGTTTGGGGCGCGGCCCCATCCAGCTCGAGGCTCCCGAGGGCCCGTCTGCCGTCACCGACGCCGAGGGGAAGTTCCAGTTCTCCGGAGTCGCCGAAGGGAAGACCCTCTCGTCGGCGGTCGAGGCAGCGGGATTCCTTCCCCTCACGGCTCCTCCCTTCACGGTCGCGAAGGGGGAGAGGAAGGACGTCGGCGAGATTCGCCTGACGCGCGAGGGGATCGTCACGGGAACGGTGACCGATCCCGACGGACACCCCGTGGCCGGAGCGCGCGTCTCGATCGAGATCGACCCGGCGCGGATGTTCCGCGCTCCCCTCCTCTTCCAGGAGGAGAAGGCGGACGAGCAGGGTCGCTACCGGCTCGGCGGCCTCCCCGAGGGGAAGGTCCGCGTCCTCGCCTCCGCCGACGGGTGGCGGGAGGGACGATCCGAGGAGGTCGAGGCGCGTCCGGGGACGACCGTCGAGCGGGTCGACGTCCGGCTCCTTTCCGGGCGCGCGATCGCCGGGAGGATCTACTCCCGCGACGGGAAGCCCCTCGCCGGCGCCCAGGTCTTCGCGGTCCCCGACGAGGGATCCGGCCCCGCGCACAGGCCCTTCAACGTCTGGCGCCGCGACGGCGTCAAGACCGACGCCTCGGGCCGGTACGAGGTCTCGGGCCTCGCGGAGGGGATCTATCGCGTCGAGGCGGAGGCCGAGGGGTTCGCCCACGGGAGCCTCCCGGCTGTCAGCGTGGGCAACTCCTCCGCCGACCTCACCCTCGATCCCCTCTCCCGGCTCTCCGGCCGCGTGGTCGACGGCGTGACGGGCAAGCCGATCCCCTCCTTCAAGGCGAGGGCGGTCCGGGAGTCGTTCCCCGGAGCGCGATTCCTCTCCGGCGCCGAGGACACCGACGGCAAGCCCGACGGTTCCTTCGAGATCGCGGACCTCGAGCCGGGCTCCTACAAGGTCGAGGTCCGGGCAGACTCATTCGCGCCGGCGACCGCGGGGCCCTTCGCCGTCTCGGCGGGCGCCTCCTCCGACGCGGGTTCGATCGCGGTCTTCGCGGGCTCGGTGCTCCGCGTGAAAGTCGTGGAGGCGGGGAACCGCACCCCGATCCAGGGGGCGGAGGTCTCCGTCTCCCCCGTCGAGAAGGACGCTCCCCTCGCCCTGCCGATGCGCAGGCTCGAGCACAACATCCGCGTCGCGGGGGGCGGCGTGATCGTGGGGGGAGGCGAGACGGAATCCCAGAAGACCGGCGCCGACGGGATCGCCGAGATCCCCGGACTCGCCGAGGGCCCCTACCTCGTCGAGGTGAAGGCGAAGGACCGCGCCACGGTGAGAAAGGAGACCTTCATCGCGGCCGCGACGCCGACCGACCTCGAGGCCTCCCTCGCCACGGGGGGGACCGTGAAGGGCGCGGTCACGCGCGCGAGCGGCGAGCCGTATCCCGGCGCGCGCGTCTTCCTCGCGAGCGCGCTCGATCCCGACGTCGAGGAGCAGGCGACCTCCGACGCCGAGGGGAACTACCAGTTCGAGCATGTCGCTCCGGGCGAGTGGCGCGCCGGCCTCTCGGAGGACACCCCCGTCCGCTTCGGCGGCGGCGGGATCTTCATCCGCTCCGTCCGGCAGGCCGGGACGCACGTCGAGGAGAGGGGCGTCCCCGTCACCGTCGTGGAAGCGAAGGAGGCCGTCGTCGACCTCCGCGAGAAGGAGTCGGGCGCGGTCAGCGGGCGCGTGACCGAGTCGGGCGAGCCGGTCGCGGGCGTCCGCGTGAGCCTCACGCTCGAAGGCCAGCCGCGCCTCCCCTTCCTCTCGGAGCACACCGCCGAGAGCGGGACGGACGGTCGCTTCCGGATCGACGGTGTCCCGGCGGGCCGCTACACCCTGACCGCCCAGAAGACCGGCGCGGCCGTCCCGGCCGAGGAGGAGGTCCAGGTCGCCGGGGCCGAGGCGGTCGTCGACATCGAGCTGCCCCGTGGCGTGATCGAGGGGAGGATCCTCGACGCGGAGGGGGGCCGCGGCCTCGCGGGCGCCGAGGTGCGCCTAGCACCCCAGACCGCCCGCGACGCCGGGCGCCCGCGGCCGATGGCGATCTCGGTCGCCTTCACCACCTCCGCCGGCCAGGGAGGAGGAGGCGGCGGCCGCACCACCGTCCGCATGGGGGACAGCGGCGACACGGCGAAGACCGACTCCGAAGGGAACTACCGCCTCGAGGGGATCCCTCCCGGCACCTACACCCTCTCCGCCACCCTCGAGAACTACGCCGACGGCCGTCGCGACGGGATCCTCATGAGCCGCGACGCGAAGGTCCCCGGCATCGACCTCACCCTCGCCCAGGGGGGCGGGATCGGCGGGACCGTCGTCGACTCCCTCGGCTCTCCGGTCCCGTTCGCCTTCGTCGAGGTCGCCCCGAAGCAGGGGGAGACCAAGCGCTCGGTCGCCGGCCCCGACGGGGCCTACGTCGTGAGCGGCCTCGCGGCCGGCGTTTACGACGTGAGCGCCCGGATCCCGGGTCCGCCCAACGCCAACGAGAAGCGCGCGACGCAGCCCGGCGTCCGGGTCGAGGCCGGACGCAAGGCCTCGATCGACCTGCGGCTGCCGAACTGACGCGGCCGACGCCGGACAAAGCGGCGGGGACTCCCCCCCCCCGGGGCGCTGAAGGATTTTGCATTCTCGGCGCCCCGGGTTACGTTGTGTGCCCGGCATGTTCACCCACCTGGAGGTGAAAGTCCTCTGGAGACCCT
>CBRGOK010000060.1:0-10951 GCA_967798035.1 uncultured bacterium | reverse complement strand
GTCGTAGGTGGCAGGATCGCCCTCCCGGGGCTCTCCTCCCTGCTGTCCCCTCACGCATCGCGGGTGTCGCGACATCCCTGTCCTGAGGGGCGCCCTCCGCCGGGTCCTAGAGCCCGCCAACTCGACCGAGGCGTCGCTCGGGAGGAGGATCAGGACGGACCGCGCGTGCGCCGCCCGGGGTGCGGCGGGATTCCCGGCGCGGACTCCGGGGCGCCACCCTTCTTCAGGTAGGCGACGATGTCCGTCCACTCCCCCTCCAGCGCGTGGGCGAGGGGCGTCTTCCCGTCGTGGTCGGTGCGCGAGACGTCCGCTCCCGCCCGGCACAGGGCCTCGACCATCTCCATCCGTCCGGCGATGCACGCGCGCATCAGGGGAGTGCGGCCCTCCGCGTCGGGAACGTCCTCGTTCGCGCCCTTCTGGAGGAGGAGGCGGAGAAGGCCGAGGTCGTCCTGGTCGATCGCGGCGAGCAGGGGCGTCTCGCCGTCGCTGGCTCCGGGGGTCGGGTCGAAGCCCTGGTCCAGAAGGAATCGAGTCATCTCGGGCTGGCGGTTCTGGACGGCCACGAGGAGTGCCGTCGCGCCGCGCGCGTCGCGGGCGTTGCGGTCGACCGACGGGGTCACGACGTTGATCGGGTGGCCGCGGTCGGACTCCTGCCCGAGGAGGGTCCTGGCCTCGATGAGCGCCCGGGCGCACGCGAGGTTTCCGTGCTCCGCGGCGACGTGGAGGGGCGGCGAGCCGTCCGGCCCGGGGCGGTTCAGGTCGGCGGAGGCGTCGGCGAGGGCCCTCAGGATCGCCGGCGCGTCCACCTCGACGGCGAGCGTGACCGGGGTGTGGCCGGTTGACTCCGTCGCGTTCGGGGAAACCCCAGCCTTGAGGAGCAGCCGGACGGTCACCTCGTCTTTTTCCCGGATCTGGGCGAAGAGCGAGTCCTCCTCGGCGGGGACGCCGAGCGACTCCAGGCGCGCGCGCGCGCCCCCGGGGGCCCGGCTGGGAACCGCCACCGCCTCGGCGGGTGGAACGGTGGCGCGCTCGCCGCGGAACCGGATTCTCCAGACCTCGAGCCCGTAGGGGCCGCGTCCGTCGCGGTCGGAGGGGTGGAGGAGCGCGATCGTCTTCGCGGGAACGGCGAGGGCGACCGCCTTGTAGTAGGGGACATCGCCCCGGACGGCGGCGTGGGACGTCCGGCTCGACGCGTGGAGGAGCCGGATGCCGAGGTCACCGGAGTCCGGCGCGAAGAGCCACTCGCCGTCCTCGGTGAAGGCGAGGGAGCGGAGCATCTCGGCGGGCGGGACGCGACCCGGGCCGTCCGGGTGTGTCCCGAAGACCCGCTCGATCCGGTCGCGCGCGGAGTCCCAGACGGAGCCCTTCCCTTCAATCCCGTTGAGGGCGACGCGCGGGCCCTTCCCCCCCACCGCGATCGACCGCGGCGTCATCGGCTCGAAGGCGGGAGGGGTCGCCGACGACTTCCGCGGGACGAGCGAGGGCCACTCCCAGAGCGTGATCTGGCCCCGGAGGGACGCCGTGGCGAGGAGGTCGCCCCGGGGCGAGAACGCCAACGCGCAGACGTCGTCTCCGGCGTGGGCGCCGGGAAGCGTCCGCTCGACCTCGTCGGACTCCAGGTCGACGACGTGGAGCGTCCCCGAGGCGCCGATCACGAGGGATCGTCCCGAGGGGTCGAACGCGAGGCAGTCGGCCCCGCCGACGGGGATCGTGCTCTGGGTCTGACCCGTCTCCGTCTCCAGGAGCCCGACGGCCGGGGCGTCGCTCCCCGCCGCCGCGAGGAGCGAGCCGTCCGGGGAGAAGGCGAGGATCGAGTTGGCCCCGGTGACCTTCGCTCGCCAGCGCTCCGCGCCCGAGGGCACCTGGCGGAGGAGGATCCCCCCGTCGATGTCGGCGATCGCCACCAGGCTCCCGTCAGGCGCGAGGGCGACCGCGTTCAGGTTCTCGCGGACGCCGGAGAACTCGAGGATCTTGGTGACGCCCTCGACCGGGGACTCGCGGGAGCAGGCCGGGAGGAGGGCGAGGAAGACGAATGCCGCGGCCCCTCCCGTCCGGGAAGCGGGGCGCGGACGGGCGCGATCGGGGGGACGTCCCACGGCGACCGCGACTATCGACCGGCTACGGCCCCGGGTGGAGGGACCCCGAGGCTCCGGATCGCGCGCTGCAGAGGGGGGGGACTAGCCGACCCGGAACTTCCCCGACTTGTGGCGCTTGCGCCGGATGACGGCGCGGCCGCCGGGGGTCTTGCTCCGGGTGCGGAATCCGACGAGCTTCAGTCGCTTCGCCTTCGAGCGGCGGATGTTCTTCTTCGTCATCGGGGGAGGAGACCCTTCTCGCGCAGGAGGTCGAGATCCTTCTGGACGTCCGAGGCCGACTTCTGGAGCGCGCCCTTCTCCTCGGCCGCGAGGTCGAGCTCGATCACGCGCTCGACCCCCGCCCGGCCGAGGACGACCGGGACCCCGACGTAGACGTCGCGGATCCCGTACTGGCCGGTGAGGTGGGCGCAGCAGGGGAGGAGGCGCTTCTCGTCGCGCAGGATCGACCGGATCATCTCGACCGAGGCGGCCGAGGGCGCGTAGTAGGCCGAGCCGGTCTTGAGGAGGTTCACGATCTCGGCCCCGCCGTCGCGGGTTCGCTGGACGAGCTTGTCGAGGCGGTCCCTCGGGATCAGGCGCTCGACCTGGATCCCGTTCACGGTCGCATAGCGCAGGAGGGGCACCATCGCGTCGCCGTGGCCGCCGAGGACCATCGCGTCGACGTCGCGCGGGGAGACCCCCGCTTCCCAGGCGAGGAAGGTCCGGAAGCGCGCCGAGTCGAGGACCCCCGCCATCCCGACGACCCGCTCGGCGGGGAACCCGGTGAGGGCCCGCATGAGATAGGTCATCACGTCGAGGGGGTTCGTCACGACGACGACGATCGCGTCGCGCGAGCCCTCCCGCAGGTGGGTCGCGACGTCGCGGACGATCTTGCCGTTCACCTCGAGGAGGTCGGAGCGGGACATCCCGGGCTTGCGGGGGACGCCGGCGGTGACGAGGACGAGGTCGGAGCCGTGGGTCTCCCTCGGGTCGTTCGTCCCCTTCGCGGAGACGGAGAAGCCCTGGACCGGGCCCGACTCCGCGAGGTCGAGGGCGATCCCCTGGGGCTTCCCCTCGATGACGTCGTAGAGGACGAGGTCGCCCAAGTCCGCCTCGAGGAGCCGCTGCGCGGCGGTCGCCCCGACGAAGCCGGAGCCGACGACGGAGATCTTCGTCCGCTTCACGGCCGCCCTAGACCCGCTTCAGGGCCGCGGCGATCGCGCGCCCCATCTCCCGGGTGCCGACCGCGTTCGGGTCCTCGCGCCGCTCCTTCATGTCGTAGGTGACCGACTTCCCCTCGCGGATCACCAGGGCGACGGCCTGCTCGAGCCGGTCGGCCGCCGCCTTCTCGCCGAGGTAGCGCAGCATCATGACCCCCGAGAGGATCAGGGCGGTCGGGTTCACCTTGTTCTGCCCCTTGTACTTCGGGGCCGAGCCGTGGGTCGCCTCGAAGATCGAGATCCCGCCGTCCCCGATGTTCCCGCCCGGGGCGACGCCGAGGCCGCCGACGAGGCCGGCGCAGAGGTCGGAGAGGACGTCGCCGTAGAGGTTCGGGAGGACGAGGACGTCGTACAGCTCGGGCTTCTGCACGAGCTGCATGCACATGTTGTCGACGATCCGGTCCTCGAACTCGATGTCGGGGTTCTCCTTGGCCACCTCCCGCGCGACGTGGAGGAAGAGGCCGTCGGAGAACTTCATGATGTTGCTCTTGTGGACGGCGGTGACCTTGCGCCGGCCGTTCTCGCGGGCGTAGTCGAAGGCGAACTTGACGATCCGGCGCGTGCCGGTGATCGAGATCGGCTTGATCGAGATCCCCGAGTCGCGCCGGATGCGGGACTTCGGGACGCGGCTCTCGATGAACTCGATGAGGGCCGCCGTCTCGGGCTTCCCCTGCTCGAACTCGATCCCGGCGTAGAGGTCCTCCGTGTTCTCGCGGATGACGACGAGGTCGATCCCCTCGTAGCGCGATCGGACCCCCGGGTAGGACTTGCAGGGGCGGACGCACGCGTAGAGGTCGAATTCCTTCCGCAGGGCCACGTTCACGCTCCGGAAGCCGGTGCCGACCGGCGTCGTGATCGGGGCCTTGAGCGCGGTCTTGTTGCGCTTGATCGACTCGAGGACGCGCTCGGGGAGCGGCGTCCCCTCCCTCTCCATGACGTCGATCCCGGCGTCGACCCCCTCCCACCGGATCGAGACCCCCGTCGCGTCGATCGTCTCGCGGGCGACCTCCGCGAGCTCGGGGCCGGTGCCATCGCCGCGGATGAGGGTGACGGTGTGGGGCATGGGGAGGTCGTCTTTCTCGAAGAACCTTGCGCCGCCCGGAACTCTGGATCCCGCGGCGGCCCCCGGAAGGAGGCCGCGGATCTGCGGGGAAGAGGGCGGGGAGGATAGAGGGGGAGGAAGGCCCGCGCAAGCGGGCCCGAGGCCCCTAGCCGCTCAGGAACTTCTCCCCGCTCGCCTGCCACCACTGCCGCCAGGCCTTCAGCGCCCGGTCGCGCTCCTCCTTGCTCGCGTGGGGATCGAACTTGATGTTCTGGCGCGTGATCCTCCGCAGCGCCGTGATCGCGGAGTCCCGCACGATCGCGTTGCCGTCCCCGAGGGAGTCGAGGAGGGCGGGGACGGCGCTGCGGGCGTCGAGCTCCCCGAGCGTGAGGGCGGCGTTGTGGCGGACGAAGTCGTCGTCGTCCTTGAGGAGGGGGACGAGGAACGGGACGACCCTCGGGTTGCCCGCCTGGGCCAGCTGGGAGACGGCGTCCCACCGGACGCTCGCGTCGGCGTCCTTGAGCTTGTCGACGAGGGCCTGGACCGTCGGGGCGAGCCCGTCCTCGCGCTTCTCGGGGGTGGCCGGGGAGGGCTGCGTCCCCGCGGGGGGGGACCCGACGTTCGCCGCGGCGGCGGTGCTCATCTCGTGGCGCACCCCCTCGACCGCCGCGGTGAGGCGCCCGATCCCCTCGTCGAAGGCGGACTGGCGGATTTCGAGGCGCTCGAGCCGGTGCTTGAACTCCTCGTTCTCCCGGATGTAGGCCTGGACGCGGTCGAAGCGGGCGCGCCCCTCCTCCCGTTCCTTCTCCGCCAGCCGGCTCCCCTCCTCGAAGGACTGGGCGACCTCGCCCAGGCGCCGCTCCGAGCGCTCGAGCCTCTCGTCGGCGTCGCCGACCCGCTTGTCGAGGGTCTCGAGCGGCCGCGTGACTTCCCCCCGGACCAGGTCGGCCTGGCCGCGCAGGCGCTGCTCGAGCTCCCGTTCGCGGAACCGGGTGTAGCCGATCGAGCCGCCGGCCGCCGCGAGGAAGGCGAGGAAGGCCCACGCCGCCGCGCGGCCCGCCCCTCCCGCCGGGGCCGCCATCCGCGTCCCCCCCGCCGGGTTGCAGGTCCGGCAGATCACCTTCCCCTTGACCGTGATCGCGGCCCCGGTCTCGAGGTCCTGGAGGGGGATGCTCTCGTTGCAGATGTCGCAGAAGTAGATCTTCACGCGCGGTTTCCGGTGGCGCCGTCCCGCCTTGTACCCGGCCCCAGGGCCCCGGTCAAAAGGGGGCCGGATTGACACCCGTGACGGGGGATTCCTATCCTCGTGTCTCCCTCGACGGAGGCGGCGGGGCGCCCGACCCGCCGCAGCGCCGCGACAGGCCATGCGGATCGACCCCAAGACCGCCGCCCACCTCGACCGGGCGGGAACGGAGTTCACGCTCGCCGTGCTCCGCGAGGAGGCGTCGCATCACCCGAAGAACGCCGAGGCGCTGACCGAGCTCGCGAATCTCCTCGCCCGGCTCGGCCGCCACGAGGAGGGCCTCGCGGTGGACCTCGCCCTCGCGACGGTCCAGCCCGGGAGCCCGATCGTCCACTACAACCTCTCCTGCACGTACGCCCGCCTCGCCCGGCTCGAGGACTCCGTGCGGGCGCTGCGTCGGGCGATCGAGCTCGGGTTCGACGACCGGGAGCTCCTCCTCAGCGACGAGGACCTGGCGAGCCTCCGGCGGGACCCCCGCTTCCCGGAGCTCCTCGCCCTCCTCCCCCACCTGCGCTCGCGCCGCTAGAACCCCGCGCCGAGCGCGACGGCGGTCCCCACGGCGAGCGCCGCGCCCGCCCCCACGAGCGCCGCCTCGACCAGGACCGGCGCGCGCGAGGGGCGGTGCGTCTCCTCCGCCTTCTCCGGGGCCGGTGGCGTCCCCGGCGTCGCATAGGCTCCGCACGATGGACAGTGGGAGTCCGCGAAGGGGAAGACTCCGTCGCACCGCAGGCAGGGCCTGATCCGTTCTTCGGTCAAGGGAGGGGGAGGCGCGGGGGGACTATAGATCCCTCGGCCGGAGGAATCAGCCCCCGAAGAAGGGGTCGGTCCGGCGCCGCTCCCACCACGACTCCCAGCGCGCGACCGCGACGACGCGCTCGGCCTCCGGCGCCAGGGGGCTGTAGCCGAAGTCGAGGCGGGTCACGTGGCTCAGGGTCTCGTGGCACAGCGCGCGCACGTAGCCGCTCTCGTCGCGCAGCCCCGCGATCAGCGTCTGCAGGGAGGACCAGTCGCCGAGGCGCCCGAGGGCTCGGGCGACCTCGTAGCGCACCCGCGAATCCTCGTCCTCCGCGTGCTTGCGCAGGTAGGGAACGAGCCGCCGGTCGCCGGTCGCCCCGAGGACGAGGGCCGACGCCGCCCGGACGCTCGGCTGGCCGTCGGAGAGGGCGTCGATCAGGAGGGGATACGCCGGCTCGCGGCACCGGCGCAGCCAGTCGATCGCGTCGAGGAGCTCCGCGCCCCGCGCGTAGCGGAGGCTGAGGATCTTCTGCTCGATGCGCGCCTTGAGCCGGTCGTCGGGTCCGGTGAACTCGGGGTGATTGAACAGCCGGCACCCGGCGAGGAGGGGGAGGACGAGGAGAAGGGTCGGGGATCGCATGGGAATCGGGGAGGGGTCGTCGCGTCTATCGGCCGGCCCCCGCGAGCCCTTGAGCCCTCCTCCGCCCCGCCGCCGCGGCGAGGAGGAGGAGGAGGCCCGCCCCGGCGAGGGCCGCGCCCGATCCGGTGCGAGCCTCCCCTCTCGGGACGGGGGGAATCGCGCCCGACTCCGGGCCGGATCCGCCTGTCGCCCGTGCGATCTCCGGAAGGATGGATCGTCCTCCGCCCCGGAACTCGGGAGGGGTGAAGGATCCCCCGAAGGCGACGGGCCTCGGGACCCCGAGCCGCACGAGGGCGCCGACCGGCGCCAGGGCCGGAGGATTCCACCGCGCCGCGAACCGGCGACGCCCCACGCGGGCCAGGTGGACCTCCTCCCCCCCCACCTCGACGCGGGCCTCCGGCTCGTTCCCCGGTTCCTCCTCCGTGTCGAGGAGGAGCATCCCCTCCTCGTACCGAAGGGAGTCCCCTCCCGGCGGGCGGCACAGGACCTCGAGGAGAGGCCCCCAAACGTCGACTCGCTCGGCCCACCCGGGGGCCTCCTCTTCCCCCGGCGTCGAGCAGAAGGCGGCGACGAGCGCGGCGCCCGCCCTCCAGGAGGAGAGGAGGGGCTCGCGCTCGACGGCCGCGTAGACCGCCTGGGCGCCATCCCGCAGGGCGCTCCGCGCGCGGACCCTCGTCGGCGGCGTCTCGAGGGGGAGGCGATCGGCGAGCTCGCCCGGGCGCCGCGGGTGTCTCTCTTCCCCGAGATGGAGCGCGCCGAGCTCCCCCGCGACGGCGCTCGCGAGGCCCGCGGGGTCCCGGACCCTCAGGGTCCGGCCCGCGCACGCGGAGGCGAAACGCTCGAGGAGCGCGAGGTCGGCGTCCGACCCCACCGAGAAGAGGACGAGCTCCGCCCCCGCCTTCCGGACCGCCTCCGCGGCCCCCTCGATCGTGGCGGCCGGGGAACCCTCGACCCGCCCGTCGGTCAGGACGAGGAGGCGCCTACGCCGTCCGGCCGTCCCCGCCCCGAGGCTCCTCGCCGCCGCCGCCACGGAGCCCGCGAGGTCGGTTTCCCCGGTGGGGCGCTCGCCCGCGAGCGAGCCGGCGGCCCGCGGATCGGGGGGTCGGCCCTCCGCCTTCCAGACGCGCACGTCCCGGAGGCTCTCGGCGAACGTGGCGACCGCGACGGAGTCCCCGTCCGCCGCCTCCGAGGCGAGCCGGGAGAGCGCCTCGCGGGCGGCGGCGTACTTCTCTCCCTCCATGCTCCCCGACGCGTCGAGGAGGAGGAGGTAATCGGTGGCTCCCTCTCCCGGCGGACCCGGCTCGACGGGGAGGACGCGGCGCAGGCTCGACCTCCGGTAGCCCCCGGGCCCGAAGGCCTCCCTCGCTCCAGCGACGAGGAGCCCCACCCCCGCGCGCTCGACGGCGTCGAGGAGTCTCGGCGCGAACGCTTCCAGTCGCTCCGCCCGCAGGTCGACCAGGACGACGGCGTCGGCCCCTGCGAGGGCGCCGTCGATCCCCTCGGGCGGAACGGACTCGACGGCGAGACCGGGGATCCGGGCGAGCCGCTCCGCGAAGGGGGGCGACCCGGAGACCACGACTCGTCTCGCCCCGCCGACGACGCAGGTCGCGGTGCCCGCGTCGTTCTCGGGGAAGCGATCCGGGACCTCCTGCGCCCACTCCACGCGCACGTCGATCACCCCCGCTTCCCGGGCGAGGACCGGCCGCTCGACCCAGAGGCTCCCCTCCTCGGGGACTTCCACCCTCTCCTCGAAGGTCCCCGCTCCGCCGATCGTCCACCGGACGTTCCCTCCCCGCAGCGCTCCCGATCGGGCGAGGAGGGCGCGGGCCGCGAGCGTCTGCCCCGCGGACGCCCGTCGCGGGAGCCGCACCGATTCGACGCGCAGGTCGCCGACCTCGACGCGCGGGAGGGCGCGCACGTGGACGGGAATCCCCCGGCGCGCGAGGACGGGGAGCATCGCGCGGACGTCGCCCGAGGTCTCGACGCCGTCGCTGAGGAGGACGGCGTCGGCCCGGGGGCCGGCGAGACCGAGGAGCGCGCCGATCGCCGCGGCGAAGTTCGTCTCCCCGGGGGAGGGGACCTCGCCGGAAATCCCCGCCCGCAGCCGGGAGGCGAGGTCCGCCGCCGGGACCGGCGGGGAGAGAGCGCGCGCCGAGGCGGCGAAGAGGATCGCTCCGGCGCGATCGCCGGCGCGCAGCCCCCCGAGCGCCTCCGCGCAGAGCGAGGGGAGGTCGGCGTAGAGCGCCGCGCGCCCCCGGAGAGCGCTCGCCGAGACGTCGAGGAGGATCCAGCGCTCCCCTCCCCGCGAGATCCACCCCGAGACCTCCGCCGCCGCCCCGAGGAAGGCGGCGGCGCCGAGGACCAGGGTCAGTGTCCGGCCGCGCACGCGCCTTCCCCGGCCGCCTTGTCGATCGCGGAGGTGTTGCCTAGCATCCGGGCGACTTCCCCGCCCGACCGGTGCGGGGAGTCGGGAGGGCGCGAGTGAACAAGTCAGAGCTCGTCGAGGAGGTTCGGACGCACCTCGGTTCGAAGACGTCGCGCGCGCAGGCCGAGAGGGTCCTCGAGGCCGTCCTTTCGCGGATCGAGCAGGGCCTCCGGAAGGACGGGCTCGTGACGCTCCTCGGGTTCGGGACCTTCGCGGTCCGGAAGCGGGCGGCGCGGAACGGCCGCAATCCGAGGACGGGCGAGGCGCTGCGGATCGAGGCTTCGCGGACGGTCCGCTTCCGGGCGGGGGCCAAGCTCAAGGGTCGGGGGTGATCCCCCCGCTCGTGCCCCCGCCTGCGCCCCCGCTTGCGGAGGGCGGCTCGATCCACCCGCCACCCAGGACGAGGTCCCCCTCGTAGAAGACGGCGGCCTGGCCGGGGCAGACGCCCGGCTCGGGTCGCGCGAGGCGGACGGCGGCGCGCCCCCGCTCCCGTCCCTCGACCTCTCCCGGGACGCCCGCGTGGCGGGAGCGGACCTGGACCACGGCCTCGAACCTCTCCCCCGCCTCGGGAGGGGTCCGGCCGATCCAGTTCGTCTCCCGCAGGGAGAACTCCCGGACGCTGGCCTCCTCCCGGCTCCCGGCGACGACGGTCGACGTCCGCGGCTCGAGCGCGACGACGAACCGCGGCCCGTCCGGCGAAGCGGGCAGCCCCCGGCGCTGCCCCACCGTGAAGTTCGAGACCCCCTCGTGGCGCCCGAGGACCGTTCCGGCGCGATCGACGATCGGACCGGGCTCGGGTCGTAGGCCCCGCTCCCGGAGGAGCGCCCGGTAGTCGCCTCCGGGGACGAAGCAGATCTCCTGCGAGTCCGCCTTGTCCGCGACGGGGAGGCCCGCCTCCCGGGCGAGGGCGCGCACCTCCTCCTTGCGCAGCCCCCCGATCGGGAGGAGGACCCGCGCGAGCCGCCCCCGCGGCACGGCGAACATCTGGTAGGACTGGTCCTTCCCCCGGTCCGCGCCCCGCCGCAGCCGGGGCCCCGACCCTCCCTCCTCCACCCGGGCGTAGTGGCCCGTCGCGACGCGCTCCGCCCCGAGGTCCCGCGCGAGGTCGAAGAGCGCGCCGAACTTGATCTCCCGGTTGCACCGCGCGCAGGGGTTGGGGGTGAGCCCGGAGCGGTACGCCCCGACGAACCCGTCGATCAGCGAGCCGAACTCCCCCGAGAAGTCGAAGGCGTAGAAGGGGACCCCGAGCCGGTGGGCGACCTCGCGCGCGTCGCGGGCGTCCCCGACGGAGCAGCAGGTCCGGGCGCCTTCCTCCGGCGCCTCGACCCCGTTGCGGAGGAAGAGGCCGACGACCTCGTGGCCCGCCCGCCGCAGCAGGAGCGCCGCGACGCTCGAGTCGACGCCCCCCGACATGCCGACGGCGATCCGCATGGGTGCGCCGGGGATCCTCGCCCGGCCCCGGGCCCCTGCCTATACTCCCGCGCGCCCGGCGTCTCACCGACGCCCCCCCCCATCGCTTGATCCACCTGATCCACCTCCCCCTCCCCCTCCTCCTGCAGAGCCCCGAGACG
>CBRGOK010000059.1:0-10999 GCA_967798035.1 uncultured bacterium | reverse complement strand
ATCGGATACGACTGTCGCCTCCCCACGCCCGCGGCGGCGCGGCGCGCCCATTTCCCCCGCCACCGCGCGTTCCACGGAGACCGCCAAGCAACTCGCCCCGCACGCCCTGCTCCCCCACCTCTCCCCCACGGACGCGACCCCCGAGGTCCCGCGCATGCTCGTCCAATGGGAGCCCTCGCTCGAGGCCGCCCAGGTTCGCGCCGCCGCCGAGGGGAGGCCGATCCTCTTCTTCCACCTCCTCGGCCGCCTCGACGAACCCTTCGCCTGAACGAACGCGCGCCTGGCGAGAACCGTGCTGTTCTCGAACCCCGCGGTCGCCTCGTTCGTCAACGACCGCTTCGTCTGCGCCTGGGAGAGCGTGCGACCCGTGCCGAAGGTCGACATCGACTTCGGGAACGGCCACACCCTCCGCCGGACGCTCAACGGCAACGTGGTCACCTACCTCTGCACCCCCGAGGGAAGGGTCTTCGACGTCCTCCCGGGCCTCCACTCCCCCGAGGGCTACCTCGCCGGCCTCCGCCGCGCCCTCGACCTGCTCGACACGATGCGCGCCTCGGCACAGCGGCCGTCCCGCCCCCGACTCCTGCCGGTCACCTCCGCGCCGGAGCCCCTCCCGCCCGCCGAGCAGGCGGAGGCCTTCGAGAGGGGGATCGCCGCCTACCACTCCCTCGAGGCGAGCGGAGTCGACCGCCTCGCCGTCTTCCCGGGAGGCCGGGTCCGCCCCGCGGCGGCGACGACCTTCGCCTCCAAGATGGCGGTCGAGTTCCCGATCAAGTTCCTCCTCTCCGGGCGGCCGATCTCGGCGGAGGAGGCGCTCCGGCTCGAGTCCGCAGGGGCCTCCCTTCCCCTGCCGGCGCGCGATCCGCAAACGGCGAGCAAGACCCTGCTCGAGGTCCCGATCAAGCGGGCGATCGCCCCCGAGCCCCTCGAGGACCCGCTCGCGGAGGGCCTCGACGGGAAACCGCTCCTCGAGATGGACACGCGGATCAACGAGCGCCTCCGGAAGGAGAAGGTGCACGCGCTCCTCTCGAGGGCGCCGCTCCCGGCTCCCCGGGAGATCCGCGACGCGATCTACCGGGAGATCTTCCACCTCGATCTCGCGGACCCCTACGTCGGCCTCGCGCCGATCCTCTTCGGCGGCGCCGAGGGTCCGCGGGGCTGAAGGCCGGACCGTCAGAAGGTGAACGTGACGCCCACGCTCGCGAAGAAGCCCTGGCCGTCCAGATCGTCGTCGATCTCGTCCCCCTCCGCGTCGAAGTACCACGCGAACCGGTAGCCGCCCGTCATGTGCACGGCGAACTGCTCCGTCGCGAACAGGGAGAATCCCCCGCCGAAGTTGAACCCGAGGCCGGTGAGCGTCGCGTCCTCGTCGAAGGTGACCCCGCCGTCCTCGCTGAGTGCGTCCTCCAGCACGAGGATGGGCATCGACATCCCGACGAGGAGGAAGGGCTGCACCGGTTCCTCCGTGAAGAAGTACGGCTTCACGTCCAGATCCAGCGCGTAGAGGACCGCGTCCCCGGACTCGACGCCCCCGAACTCCGTGTCGTGCCAGGTCTGGCGAAACGACATCTCGAACGCGACCTTCGGGGTCCTCCATCCCGCCACGAGCGCGAACCCCAGGCCCGGATCGATCTCCGGCACGAGGATCACGTCGTTGCCTCCGCTCTCGAAGAGGGCGTCGTCGCCGTCGAAGTCCCCCTCGATCCCCTGGACGAGGAAGGACCCCCCGACGTAGAAGCCCTCCAACGCCCAGTCGCCGACCTCGTCGTAGTCCTGCCGCGACCGACTCGCTCTCGGCAGCCGCTCTCGCCCCCGCGCGAGGGACTCGAGCCGGGGCGGGAGGAAGCTCAGGTCGGCGTCCGGGCCGAGGCTCCCTTCCACAAGTCCATCCCAGTCCAGGTCGAAGCCCGATCGGATCGCTTCGCCCGACCGGGAGCCGCGGATGCCAAGGCCGGGTTCCCCGCCCCCGGGCATCGCGCCCCACGCCGCCGGAACGAGGGCGAGGGTCGCCCCGATCGCACCGAACCGATTCTTCATCGTCGATCTCCTCTCCTTAGGGGGGGCGGCCCCCCGTCGGCGACGCGCGAGCCGGGCCCGGCGAACCCCTCTCGAAAGGGGAGTGACGGACTTCGGCGACCCGCGCCGTCGAGGGACCATTTCTAACGCCGGTTCGACCTCCGGGGGAGCGGGAGACGCGCTCCCTGCCCGCCGGCACCCCCACGAACCGCCCCCCGCGCCGGTCCGCCCGGTGCCGCCCCGCCTAGTCCTTCCGGACGAGAGGTGGATCCCGGAATACGACGGTCGTCGCCTTCCCCCCCTCGACGTGGACGCGCGCTTCAACGTGCCGGAATCCCGACGACTGGGATCCCCCGAGGACTCCGGGAAGGAAGGCGATCTCGACGACGTAGTCCCCCGGGCGAACCCCCGGGAAGCGGAAGCGACCCTGCGCATCCGGGGAGAGGTGGATCCGGGCTTCGGATTCCTCCGCTCGGCGCAGCGAGACGTTGCTCGCCCTGAGTTCCGGAACGGCCTCGGTCCTCGCGATCCCCTCGATCGCGCCGGACTCGGAATGGCGCATCAGGACTCCCTCGATCGTTTCCCCGGGCCGTCCCGCGAGCGGCCCGCTTTCGCTCCCGGAGAAGAGCTCGTCCCCGGCGGAGAGCCGGAAGGGGCCGGGCCGGATTCCGGTCACCTCGAAGGTCCCATCCCCCTTCGTGGAGCCGAGCGGCTCCAGACTCCGCCCCCCTCCCTCGAAGGCGAGGTGGATCCCTTGCCCCGCCATCGGGAGTCCGGTGAGGCGATGGACGACCGAGCCTCGCACCGTCACCGCGCGGTGCATCCGGACGACGACCGCACGCGAGTCGGCGGTCCGGATCCCGTCCGTCTCCAGGGTTTCCTCGGCGTAGCCGAATGCACGAAACTGGAGATCGTTCGTGTCCGACTTGAGCCCCACGACGGCGAAGGAGCCGCCCGAACTCATGACCTCCATCCGTAGGCTGGCCCCGGCGTTCCCGCAGATCCTCCAGCCGAGGTAGCCGACGATCTCGAAGCACGTGATCGGCGCGCCGGTGGCGGCATCCACGACCCTCCCAGCGATCGACTTCGGCGACCCGACCACGACTTCGAGGTTCCCAGCCGTCACTCCGAACCTTCGAACGTACTGGTCACTCCATGTGGGCCACCCCGCCACGGTGACCCCGAGCGGACCCTCCGCGACCCCCGTCGCGACGAACCGACCGTCTCGACCCGAGGAGGATTCCACGGTGGGTCCGCGGGGATTCCCGGACGCGTCGGTGTGAGGGTCCGGCCAGACCCAGAAGTGGGCGTTCGGGACCGGGTTCCCGTCGACGTCGACGAACCGGCCCGCGAGGACTCGCTCGGGTGGCACCAAAGGCCGACGAACGGCCGCGGGTTCGGATATGCCCGCTGCCTCGGGCATGGCCGCGGCTTCGCGAGCCGCCAGGATCCCATGGGGCCGAGGCTCCCCCGATCCAGACGGGAGGGAAGGCTCGATCCCGACGGGCGACTCTTCCCCGCAAGCCGAGACGGCGGCACCGACCGGGCGCACGGGCGCAGGCGCTCGGAGCGAGATCGCGGCCCCGAAGGCGACGACCGCCGCGCCGGACCCCAGGCCCACCCAGAAACGGGCTCGCGTTCTCATTCCCTCCTGCGGCTTTCCCCTGACTAGCTCGCCCGCGCCCGGAAGTCACCGCGGGACTTGCCGGCGGAGCCGCGCCGCCACTACGGTCCACGACGTCCTTCCTCCAGGAGGAGACCATGCGCCGGAAGCCGACGAAGCCGAGGATCACCGTCCGCGAGGGCCAGGTCGACGTCACCCTGAAGCGGGAGGAATTCCTCCGCCGCTTCCGCGAGCGCTTCTACGACCCGGCCTTCGACAAGCTCCCCGACGCCGTCGGCGCCGTCGCCGAGGCGGCCTGGAAGGCCTACGACGAGTACCGCAAGAGCCCCCGAACCCGGAAGGCCGGGAAGGGGTTCGCCGATCCGCGCTTCGACCTCCCCGTCGAATGGCTAGAAACCAGGAGGCGGATCCACGAGGCGGAGCGGCGGCAGAAGGACCGCTCCACGCCTTCCCGGGTCCTCCTCGTCTGCGGCTCGCCGAGGAACGACCAGACCTGCCCCGGCGAGATGTCGAAGACCTTCCGGCTCGTTTCCGCCGCGCAAAAGGCGATCGAGAAGGAGCGGGGCTTCGAGGTCGACCTCCTCGACCTGAGCCTCCTCACCGCCGAGTACGGGCGTGTCATCTATCCCTGCAAGGCGTGCGTCTCGACGGCGATGCCGCTTTGCAACTGGCCCTGCTCCTGCTACCCGAACCACGCGATCGGCCAGACCCAGGACTGGATGAACGACCTCTATCCGCGCTGGGTCGCCGCCCACGGCGTGATGATCGTGACCCCCGTCCACTGGTACCAGTCACCGAGCGTCCTGAAGCTGATGATCGACCGCCTCGTCTGCGCGGACGGCGGCAACCCCGATCCCACCTCGACGGGTGGCAAGGACCCCCTCCGCGCGAAGCAGCTCGAGCTGAAGGGGTGGGACTACCCCAAGCACCTCGCCGGCCGCGCCTTCTCGGTCGTCGTCCACGGCGACGCGGCCGGGGTCGAGAACCTCCGTCGCATCCTCACCGACTGGCTGACCGACATGGAGCTGATCCAGGCGAGCCCGGCCGCGACGGTCGGCGCCTACGTCGGCTACTACCGCCCCTACGCGACGAGCCACGACGACCTCGACGAGGACCCCGACCTGTTCGAGGAGGTGCGAATCGCCTCGCTCAGCCTCTGCGAGATGGTCCGTCAGATCCGGGCCGGCACGTACCGGCCCCCGGATCGGAAACTGCGGGACCCGCGGCAGAAGTAGCGGGAGCCCGGCGCCGGACTCCTTCCCTCCCTGCAGCGAGAAGAGCCCCGCGGAGCGCTGCGAGGCTGCGCGGGGCTCGTGGACGCCGGGAAGCTACGGCCCGTTCGTCCCCCGACGATCGTGTGGCACGACGACGACGCAGCTCGCAGTGGTGACGTTTTCCGCGGAGTCGAACGCGGCGACATCGATCGTGTACTGCCGGCCGTCGCCCGAGTTCGCACGCTCGGCCCGGAGCTGGACCGTCGCGACGAACGTGCCGGGGAGGAGGCCGGGGAGCAACAGGGCCGAAACCTCGACCGGGGACGTGAATCCGTCGAATCCGTTCACGTCGCCGGTCGTGTTGCCGTCCCCGCCCCCGTTCGCGTTGTCCGGCTCGTCGCTGCGGACGGTGACGGTGATCGGCATGACCTCACCGGGCTCGGCGCAGGCGTCCGTCGCGGTGACCAGGAGCGTCACGGTCCGCATCCCGTGATTCGCGGGCAACAGGGAAGCGACGTCGGTCGTGACCATCACCTCGGGAGGCGTCGTGTCCTGGACGACCACGAGGACGTCGGAGGTGCAGACCCCGCCGCGTCCGTCCGTCACGGTCAGCGTGGCCATCGTGACGCCGATCGGGAACGTCCCCGTCGGGTTGGGGATCTCCGTGTCGTCGAGGACGACGTCCAGGTCCGAGACGCACCAGTGGAACGAGACCGGGTCACCTTCGACGTCGTTCCCCGTCCCATTCAACATGACCGTCGCGCCGGCGGCGCTCGTGCACTCGTACGTCACCGTTCCGTCGGGCCCTCCGCCGGCATTGCAGACGGGCGGAAGGTTGACGTCCGCGATCGTGACGGAGCAGGTCGTGCTCTCCAGGCCAGGGTCCGTGAAGGTGACGTGGACGGTGGTGGGCGCCCCGGCGTCGTCGGCCGCGGTCGGCGTCCACGTGAGCGTGGCGATCAGGGGCGAGGGCCCCGAGGTAGGCGTCAGCGTGGCCCCAGGAGGCAGGTCGAGCGAGCTCGCCGTCAGCATGTCCCCGTCGGGATCGGTGCCGGTGAAGGGCACGACGAGGGTCTGCCCCGCCGTGACGACGAATTCGCCCGGGCCGACCTCGAGGAAGTCCGCCTGCGCCGCCGTCAGGTCCGCCACGCAGGTCGGCGGCTGGTTCGGGTCCTCGGTGAAGACGCGGACGGTCAAGAAGTGGTTCGAGGGGTGCAGAAGGATGTCTTCGGTGAGCATGAGCTGTCCCGAGGGACCGAAGCAGTCCCCCGGACCGAACCACACCGCGCTGTGGCTCGCGCCGACGACCGGAGTCGTGGCCGGAGCCACGTCTGGCTCGCACTCGAGGGCGGGAAGCGCCAGGGATGCGGCGAGATTCGGGAACGAGTCGATCAGTTCCACCCCGACCCAAAGATCCTGCGGGACGGGGATCGGAACGGGGACGTCGAGCGTGCGCGTGAAGAATGCGAGATCGTCCCGAGGGAGGGCCGGGATCGTGTAGGTGACGAGGGGCGCTCCGGTCGGCAGCGTCGAGTCGGTCGGATCGTTTGCGTAGAACCGGACGATCGCCGTGACGTCGTTGCCCGGTCCGACCGGGCCGGTGTCGCCGATGCCGAGGCCGTTGAGGGAGGCGGTGATGTAGGTGAAGGTGAACGAAGCCAAGGGTCCAGCCTGCGTCAGGTGGACGTCCTCCGCGACCTCCGCGACCTCGGTGATGATGGTGGCCGTCTCGTCGAAGCCGCAGAACCAGCCGCCCGCGCTGCAGGATTCGAACGGCGGCCCCTCGTAGACGGTCGTTCCCGCCGTGCCGGGGCCGACGAAGCGGGGCACCCCCGGCGGGAGGGGGAGGATTTGGGGTCCCTGTGCGGTCCCGATCCCGGCGAGCGCGCCGGACGCGAGGAGGGCCGCTCCGAGGACACCCAACCGAGAAGGGCGGCCGGTCGAAGCCATGGGTCTCACCAGCATGTCTGTCTCTCCTTGAACGGGTCGGACGCCTAACGAATATCCGTAGGAGAGGCCCGTGTCGGGGAATGTCGCAGGAATGCCGAAATCGATTCACCCGATTCGCCGGGTGGCGAGGAGAGGAGAGGCTTGGCGGGCCCCGCGCCGACGAGGGGAACAGGCGTCCGCCTCCTCGCGACCGATGCCCGCGGCGCGACCCCTCCACGAAATCCCCTCCGGTCGGCCCTTCCATCCCCCCCGTGCAGTCTCCTGGAGGATGTCGCAAAGGCCCCGGGGCACGAGGAGATCGCCCCCAGAACCGGAAGCCAGGAATCCCCTCCCCCGAAGGAGGAGGAGCCGGCGGAGGCGCGGAATGCGCTAGCTCGGCGCCCCCCTTACAGGGGTAGGAACAGCCAGGTCAACGCTGAAGCCCGGCGGAGAGGGGCGCCGCGCCTAGCCCCGGCGAGGGGGTCCGGCAGGCCCGGGCCGGGGGGGGCCTGCAGCCGGCGCGGAAGCGGCGGGCGCGGCGGCGGCAGGCGCGGAGACCAGGACGCGGCCCCGGCGGGAGCGCCCCACGCCGAGGAGGCCGAGGACGCCCAGGCCCCCGGCGGCCGAGAGCCAGACACCGAGCCGCTTGCTCCGCGGCTCGAAGGTGAAGACGACCCGATGGCTCCCCTCCTCGACCACGCAGCCGAAGAAGTCCCCGTAGACGGGGAGGGTGCGAGCCTCGGTCCCGTCGATCCGGCAGCGCCACCCCTGGTGGAAGGACTCGGAGACGACGAGGAGGCGGCGGCCGTCCGCCTCGGTCGCGACCTCGATGCGCCCGGGCCGGTCGACCTCCAGCGTCGCCTGGCCCCCTCCGGAGCCGGGGAGACCGACCTCCTCCTCCGTCAACGCGACCCCCTCGACGCGGATCGTCGAGACGTCGCGCCGCGGGTCCGTCGAGACCTGGGCGCGGGAGACGAGCCGGACGCGGGCCACCGGCGAGGGGACCCGCCACCAGAGGCCTTCGCCCGGCTGGAGGCCCTCATCGACCAGGGAAGGCGCCGCGGTGTCCCATCGGATCCAGCCCACCCCCGCGACGCGCAGGCTGGCGAGCTGGGAGTAGTCGAGGATCTGCCGCGGCGGGAGCGCGGCGTAGCCTCCGACCTGCCTCCATCCCTTGAACAGGAAGGTGTTCGGCCCCTGGAGGGCCCTCGTCCCCGGCTCGTCCGGCGGCGTCGGGACCGAGGCGAGGATCTCGGGGAGAGGCCTCGTGCGCCACGCGCTGTAGCCCATGCCGAAGGCGGCGAGGTCGACCGCCGCCAAGGGGACGAGGAGAGCGAGCGCGAGGCCGTGTCCGCGAAGGGAGAAGTGGACGAGGACGCCCGCCCCTCCGAGGAGGACGGGTCCGAGGAGCAGGACTCCCGTCCCGGCGACCTCCTCGCGCGCGACGGCGCCCAGGGCGCGCGCTCCGAGGACCCCCCCGATCGCGAGCAAGGCGCCTCCCAACGGCGCGACGACGGCCCACGGGATGCGGCCGAATCCGACGGGGTTCTCCCCGCGCGAGGCGAGGAGCCGGTGGAAGCCGACAGCCGCCGCCGTCGCGAGGCCGAACTGCATCAGGACGATCGCGCGCGCAGGAACGCGAATCGAGCGGAGGACCGGGATCGACCCGAGGATGCTCCCGAGTCCCGCGTAGCTCCCCATCGCGAGGAGGGCCGCGGCCCCGGCCAGGACCAGGCCCCCCCGCGCGAGGAGGACAAGACCGCGGGGAAGCCCTCGCCCCGACGCCGCGAGCCACGCGAGGGGGAGGACGATCGCCCCCGGATACAGGACGAACTCGTGGGTGAGCCATCCGACGGCGCGGGAGCGGAAGGCGTAGGGAGCGAGGAGCTGCAGGAAGTTCGCGGGGTGGAGGGAGAAGCTCGTCGAGTAGTCCGCGCCCGGACTCCACCGGTTGGAGCCCGCGAGGGACTCGAGCATCGGGAGGACCTGGACGGAGGCGAGCAGGAGGCCGGCCAGTTTCGCCCCCGCGAGGACCGCGAGGGGACGGACGGAAGGCCGCGCCTCGGTCCAGACGACGACGGCGTACGCGACCTCGCCGAGGAGGGAGAGCCCGACGGTCTGGGGGTGCCCGAGGAGGAGCTGCGAGGCGGTGAGGAGCGCCACCCCCGCGGCGGCGAGCCTCGGAAAGCGCCTTCCGCGAAGCACCCGATCCGAGAGGAGGAGGATCCACGGGAGGTGCGCGAGGATCGCGACGCTGCCGGTGTGCTGGAACCGGAAGAGGACGGAGGACCCGAAGGAGAAGAGGATCGCGCCGAGGACGGAGGCGGGGAGGAGGAGCCCCCTCGCGCGCAGGAGCAGGAACATCCCGAGGAGGGCCGCGGGATAGCTCGCGTAGACCTCGAGGTCGAAGGCGGCGGGGAGCGAGAGCGACCCGTAGAGGAGGCGGTGGAACGGGTGGACCGTCCCGGCCTGGCCTTCCCCGAGGAGGGAGTGGCCGCAGAAGAGATAGGGATTCCAGTCGGAGGGGTCGCCCTCCTGGATGCAGCTCTGGTAGAAGTGGCGCGCCGGGAGGTGGAAGGTGAGGAGATCCCCCGCCGAGTAGACGGCCCCGCCCGCGACGGGGAGGGCGAGAAGGAGGAGGAGGAACGCCGCGCTCCCGAGAGCCGCGGCGCGAAGCGCCGTGCCGCCCCCCCCTCTCCGCCCCTCTTCCATCGGGTCCCGGACCCCGCCCTAGAGGTCCGTGAGGGTGGCGACCTCGAGGTTGGTGAGCCGCAGCGCCGGCCCGACGATTCCCTGCAGGTAGAACGGAAAGCCCACGAGCGTCGGCGCGGGAGGCACGTCGAAGGAGACGGCGGCGCGCCCCTGCGCGTCGAGGCTGCCGTTGGCGAGGAGGACGAACGAGAAGGGATCGAGCCGGAAGATCCCGTACGGGGGGAGGGGAAGGAAGGCGGGGGCGGCCGCCGCCCCGAGACCCCAGGCGCCGAAGGGCGGGCCCCAGACGTCGAAGGCGAGGGGTTTCCCGATCCGGGGGATTCCCCGCCACGCGACCTGCTGGGCGAGGTTCGAGTGGACGAGGAGATGGCGGACGTCGGCCACGACCGCGTCGACGTCCCCGTCCCCGTCGAGGTCCCCCGCCGCGACGTCCTCGACCGAGAAGGCGTGGGCGGGGAAGAGCGCGGAGGCGTCGGCGAACGCCCCCGATCCGCCGTTCAGGTAGAGGCGCGTCGCCTCGCCCGCGATCCCGAGGAGCAGGTCGCGATCGCCGTCCCCGTCGACATCCGCAAGGGCCGCGGCGCGGGTCTCGTGGATCCCCGCCGGCAGCGACGCGGTGGCGTCGGAGAGGGTCCCGGTCCCGCCGTTGAGCCAGAGCCGGCTCAGTTCCCCCGAGTTCGCGAGGATCGCGTCGGCATCGCCGTCCCCGTCGAGGTCTCCCAGGGCGATGTCGCGCGTGTCGTAGGAGCCGAGCGGGAGCTGGCCGGTCGCGTTGGAGAAGGTCCCCGACCCGCCGTTCAGGTAGAGGCGGCTCTGTCCCGAGTTGCCGAGGAAGGCGTCGAGGTCGCCGTCCCCGTCGAGGTCGCGGAGGACGACCGCGAGGGTCCCGTAGACGCCCGCCGGCAGGGCCGCGGTCGCGTCGGCGAAGTAGCCCCCTCCGGTGTTGAGCTGGAGGAGGCTCTCCTCCCCGTAGTTTCCGACGAGGAGGTCGAGGTCCCCGTCCCCGTCGACGTCGCCGAGGGCGAGGCCCCGGGTCTGGTACGTCCCGACCGGCAGCCGCACCGTCTGGTCGAGGAACGGACCGTTCCCGCCGTTCAGGTAGAGCCGATTCTGGTCCCCCGTGTTCCCGACCAGGAGGTCGGCGTCCCCGTCCCCATCGAGGTCGCCGGAGGCGAGCGCGCGCGTCGAGTACGCCCCGGCGGGGAGGAGGGCCGTCGCGTCGAGGAAGGCCCCCGATCCGTCGTTGGCGTAGAGCTCGATCTGGCCCGCGACCTTCCCGACGACGATGTCGAGATCGCCGTCACCGTTTGCGTCCCCGAGGAGGACCGTCGAGGTCCCGAACCGGGGGGGGGGGACGGCAGCCGTCGCGTCCGCGAAGAAGCCGTCGCCGTCGTTCAGGTAGAGGCGGGAGGGATCCCCGTAGTTCCCGATCCACGCGTCGAGGTCCCCGTCGGCGTCGACGTCCCCCAGGCCGACCGCGAAAGTCCCGTACGAGGCGGCCGGG
>CBRGOK010000058.1:0-11031 GCA_967798035.1 uncultured bacterium | reverse complement strand
GCCTCCCCTCCTCCGGCAGGGCCGGGTGGGCGACGACCTCGATCGAGTAGGCAAACTTCTCGAGGAGGCCGCCCAGCGCGAGCGAGTCCCCCTCGGCGCGGACCTTCGCGAGCCCCTGGCGTCCCTCCGCCCCCTCGCTCCTCCCCGCCCGGACTCCCCGGGCGGCGTACGGGATCCAGCCGACCTTCCCCTCGACGAAATCGGTCGAGTCGAACGCCCACCCCTCGACCCCGTCCTGCTTCGCGTTGGCGAAGTTGCTCTCGAGGAGGTCGAGGACATCCTCGGGCTCGTCGAAGCGGAAGGAGGCGAGCGCATAGACACGGACCTCGACCTGGACGCGGCTCTCCCCGATCTTCCCGTTCCAGCGCGCGCGGAGCTGCTCGTCCTTCTGGTTCGTGAGCGTGCACGCCTCGATCGCCGGCGGCGAGACGATCAGCTCCTCCTCGCCGAGCACGATAGTGAAGGGCTCGCCGCCGAGGGGAATGAGGAGCGAGAGTAGCGCTGCGAGCATCCCGTTCGGCGGGGCCTCCCCGCCGGAACCCGGGGAGCATACCCCTCGCCGGTGGACCCCGCGATCCGCGTGGGACCCTTACTTCGGGCGCAGCCTCTCGAGCGCGTCGGCGTAGGAGCCGTCCTTCGCGTCGTGGAGGAGGAGCTTCGCGTCCGAATCTTCCTCGACGAGGAGCATCGCCCTCTCGCGGCTCTTGCGGTCCGCGAGCTTGATCACGGCGCTCCCCTTCTTGTTGTCGACGACGATCCCGCCGCGCTCGTGCCCCCCGTCGTTGTCGCTCGAGACGAGGATCCCGGCGTACCCCTCCGGCATCACGAACAGCGCGACCGCCTCGCGGCCGGGGTAGTCGAGGCCGAGGACGACGCGGCCGTTCTCGAGGTAGCCGAAGCCGCCCCGCTCGTTCCCCGCGTGGTCCATGATCTGGAGCCCGGCGGCCTCCGCGATCCGCTGGCCAACCTTTCCGCCGATCTGCGGCGAGGGCGTCGGGGCTCCGAGCGCCACACGGTCGGCGCCGTCCTCGCCGAGGACGAGGAGGCCCGTCATGTCGTCCTTGCGCTTGCGCTCCTTCACCTCGGGGATGGGTGCGCCGAGGAGGATCCGCGGCCGGCCCGAGGCGTCCTCGACGACGAGGCCGCGGACGCGGAGGACCTGCCCTGTCTTCGACTCCCCCGCGCCGGCCTGCCATGCCGCTCCAATGGCGAGGACGCCGAGGGCGGCGAGGGCCGCTCGGGTGCGCCGGAGCCGGCGCTCGAGGAGGTCGAGCCGAGAACGGACGGAAGGGAACGGTGCAGAGCTCATGTCGCCTCCAAGGAACTCGCGCCGACTCTACGGACGGGCGGACGGACCGGTTGCAGGAGCCCGGAGGTTCGCCCTTCCCCGCCGCGCCGGGCTCGGGAACGCGCACGTCCCGGACGCTCCCGGCATTCCGGCGCGGAGGCGGGACGTCTGCCGGGCGCCGATGGCCCGGCTCGACCTTCGACGTCGCTCAACCCGACCCGGCAAGGCGGCGCAGGAAGGCCGCGGGGGACAGAACTTCCATGCCCTCGATCGCCCGGAGCGCGAGGAGGTCCTTGTCCCCCGACACCAGGACCTCGCTTCCCGCGCCCCGCGCGGCGGCGACGATCCAGTCGTCGTCCGCATCCCGGCAGACCCGAGTCACCTCCCGCGGGGCCGGGGCGACTCGCGAGATCGCTCGGACGACGACCTCCGCTTGAGCGGCCGTGGACGACGGGACACGGGCTTCGCGCCGGAGCGCCTTCCCGAGCTCCTCGAGCACCTGCTCGCTCACCCAGGCCTCGAAGCGTCCGGCGATCGCCTCCGCGACGACGCGGCGGCAGGTCCCGTCGGTGAGGAAGGCCGCGACCAGGACGTTCGCGTCCAGGAACGCTCTCACGAAACGCGGTCAAAGACGTCCTCGTCCGAGACGAGCCCGCGACGATCGGCGTAGGGCTTCATCCGCCGCCGCAGTTCCTCGAACTGGAGCTCGAGCAGATAGCGGTCGAGCGCCTGGCGGATCAGGAGACTCTTCGCGACCCCGAGCCGTCCGGCGATCTTCGACAGCTTTCGGGCGACGGGCCCCGGAAGGCGGAGGCTGACGATCGTGTCCATGTATTACAGGGTATTCCAGCCCCGAGGTGGATCAAGCGCCCGGGGCCGCACGGGGGCCCCGGGCCGAGGAGTGCACCGGCGGTCCTCCTCTCGCCGAGGCCGGCCGCTCCCGGGCTTCCCTCGCGGGAGGCCCGACCCCGCCCTTCGCCGGCGGCAAGCGGCGGCGCCCTCGACCCGCAAGGGCGCGCGAGCCTGTCCTTCCTCGTACCGGCGAACCCTGCCCTCGTGGGGGCTTCCGTCTACTGGCAGGGCCTCGTCGGGCCGCCCCTCCGCCTCACGAATCTCGAGATCACCACCGTCACGGATCTGTGAGGCGACCGCGCCGTGACGCGGACCTCGAACGACGCGCCGGCTCGAGGAGTTCCCGCGCGAGACTCGCCGGAAGACGCCTCGCCCCGACTGACCTTCAGCGCACCTTGAGCAGCCAGGTCCCGTGTTCTTTCCCTGCCCGCTTGCTCGAGCCGCCGTAGATCAACGTGCCGCCGTACTCCGGCACGAAGAGGCCGACGTGGTCGTACATGGGGCGCGGATAGGGGGTCCGGTCCGTCCAGAGCCCGGTCCCGAGGTCGAGGACCCACACCTGGTTGACCACGAGGTTGTCCGTGTGGCTCGAGTCGAGCTTCACGAGCACCTCGCCCCCGAAGACGGTCAGGACGTTCGCGGTCGGGTCGAGCGAGAAGGCCATCTGGCGGACGGGATCCGGTCGATCGCCGTGGGTCTCGATCTCGCGCCACGAGAGGCTCTCCAGGTCGAGGGCCCAGACGTCGTTCAGGAAGCTCGAGTTCGAGCGCTGGCGCCCGCCGAAGATGATCAGCCGGGACCGGACGGGATCGAAGACGCCCCTGTGTTCCCGGCGCGGCCGGGGCCGATTCCCGTCGATCGGGAGCACGGCCCAGGTCCCGTAGCCGGGCGAGGCGCGGTCCAGGTCGACGGCCCACGTGTTCTCCTCGAGAGTCTTCTCCTTCTCGTCCTTCTTGACGAACTTCACCCGCATCCCGCCGAAGACGATCATCCGCTTGCCGCGCGGGTCGTAGACGGCGATGTGCCCCTCCAGGGCAGGAGCCGTCTCTTGGGTGATGTCGGTCCAGCGGTTGGCGCGCAGGTCGTAGGTCCAGGTCGCGGGGCGGCTCGGCCCGCTCTCGCCGCCGAAGAGCACGAGCTGCCCGTTGGCCGAGTCGAGGACGAGCGTGTGGTCCTCGCAGGGCGGCGGGGAGGGCCCTTCCGGGTCGATCCGGGTCCAGCGGCGCGTCCCGAGATCGAACGACCAGAGCTCGTTCCGCGTGACGTCGTCGTCCCCCTTCCCGCCGAAGAGGAGGACGCGCTGTCGCTCGGGATCGTAGGCGAGGGCCGCGTCCTCGCTCGCCGTCGGGGAATCGCGGCCGGCGACGCCCCCGCCGTGGATCTCCTCCCATCCCGCCCGCTCCGACGCGGGGACCGGGCGCGAGGCCGGCGACTCGGGGGCGCCGGAGCGGACCTCGGGAGAGGTGTTCCCGCCCGGGGCCTGGCGACCCGCGCCCAGCCAGAGGGGGACGAGGATCCAGGCGTTCACGGGGAGGCGGGAACCGATCGGCCCCACCGGGGCGCTTCGCTCATCGCCCCTGCTCGAGCGCATTCCGGAGTTCGCCCGAGAAGATCTCTCCGATCCGGATCCTCGAGCCCCCCCGCGGCGCCGGAAACCCGACCGGGAAGGGCATCCCCTCCTTCGTCGAGAACTTGAGCTTCCCCTTCCCCTCGAGATCGACGGAGAGGTTTCCCACGGAGACGTCGTCGAGGAGGACGGCGTGCCCGGTCTTCGGCGGCGCGCCGGCGATCTTGACCTGGAACTCCTTCGTGACCGAGTCCCCCAGGCGCTCGATCTTGAAGGTCACCTTGCCGGAGAGCGTCCCGGGGCCCGCGATCGGCGTCTCGAGGTCGGCGAGCTTCTCCAGCGTCTTCATGTCGAACGTCAGGAGTTCCCCGACGCGGATCACCGTGCCCGGCTTCGGCTCCGGGAACCCCTCGGGGAAGAGGTTCTTCCCGTCGTCGACGAACTCGAATTCGGCCTCCCCCTTGAGGTCGGCGACCATCCGGGCGAGCTCGAACCCGTCCACGGTCAACGCGTGCGAGGTGCCGGGCTTCGCTCTCCGCACGTCGACTTCCAGTTTCTTCGTGAGCCCGCCCTTGACGCGCTCGACCTTGTACGTCGCCTCCCCCCAGGGGCCGTCCGGCGTGCCCGACCGGCCCTCGATGTGCACGAGCTTCGGCGCCTTGCTCGGCTGCGAGGCGATCGCGGGGCGCCCGTCGCCGGATTGTCCTCCCTCCCCGCGGGAGTGGGCCGCCCCGGGAACAACGAGCGCTGCGCAGGCCCACATCCCCGCGGCCACCCTCCGCCATGCCCAGATCCGCAGGATGGGTGTCATGGTTGCAATCTAACCCTGACGCAAGATCTCCGCTAGGTCGCCTACCAGTGTGCTTACCAGGGGATCCGCCTTCGCGACCGCGCTCGTTCCCGTCTCCGCGGACCGCCGGTATCCTCCGCCCCGCCCCACGCGGAGGTTGCCATGACACCGCGCTCGACGCTCCCCTCGCTGCTCCTCGCGTCCGCCCTCCTCGTCTCCCCTTCGACGGCCGCCCTCTCCCCCCAGGGGGGGCTCGCCGTCGTCTCCGTCAGCCCCTCGAACAACGCCCAGGCCCTGCCTGCGGCCACGGTGACGCTGACGTTCAACCTCCCCCTCGACTCCGCCACGGTGAATCCGGGGACGATCCGCGTCTGGGGACGCTGGAGCGGCCGGGTGCAGGGCACGCTCGCGCTCGATCCGGCTGGAACGACGGTGACGTTTTCCCCGTCGCGGCCCACGTTCCCCGCCGAGTTCGTGAGCGTCCTCGCCTCGAGCGGCGTCACCTCGGTCGGGGGCGCGCCCCTCACGGGAGGGTTCTTCTCGATCTTCCACGTGCGCCCTGCGCCGGGAAGCGGGACCTACACCCTCGCCCAGACGGTCCTCTTCCGCCTGCCCGGAGAGGGCACGATCCGGACCTACGGCTTCAACGCCGGGGACGTGAACGGGGACGGCGCGCCCGACATGAGCGCGACGAACGAGATCGCGAACGACGTCCGCCTGCTCGTGAACGACGGGTGCGGCGCCTTCGGGCCGATCGTGATCACCCCGCTCCCCGCCGGCTCGGAGCCGAGCCCGAACGACGGGGCCGACTTCAACGGCGACGGCTGGTTCGACCTCGCGACGGGCAACCAGCTCGGCGACTCGATCTCGGTCCTCCTCGGGAACGGCGCGGGCGGGTACGCCGGGGCGACGACCTACCCCTCCGGCACGACGACGACGGGTTGCGCGGCCCTCGACGCGGAAGGGGACGGCGACATGGACGTCGTCACGGCGAACCTCGTGACGGGGAACCTCGCCCTCCACCTGAACGCCGGGGCCGGGACCTTCGCGCCCGCCACCTTCTTCGACGGCGGCGGGGGCGGGGAGCACTCCGTCGCCGTCGCCGACGCGAACGGCGACGGGAAGCCCGACCTCTTCGTCGCGAACCTGGGCTCGGGGGAGGCGAGCCTCCTCCTCGGCGACGGGGCGGGCGGCTTCACCCCGAGCGCGGTCGTCGCCTGCGGCGGCAACCCCTGGATGATCGCCGCCGGCGACCTCGACGGGGACGGGGACGCGGACGCGGCTGTCGCGAACCAGGGTCAGGGGAACGCGGGCGTCCTCTTCGGGGACGGCGCCGGCGGGCTCGTCTTCGCGACGACCTACCCCGCCGGCTCGACCTCGGTCGCCGTCGACCTCGCGGATCTGGAAGGGGACGGGGACCTCGACCTCTCGATCTCGAACTACTCGAGCGGCAACTTCACCGTCTACCGGAACAACGGCGCCGGGGTCTTCGTGAGCCCCTTCACCCTGACGACGACCGGGGCCGGCTCCTGCACCGTCCTCGTCGACTACGACCGCGACGGCGACACGGACATCCTGGCGGTCGACGAGCTCGCCGACACCTGCCGCGTCTACCGGCAGGTCGGCCCTGCGCCGGGCGGCGTCCAGCCCGCCGCGTGCGCGGCGACGCTCCGCGCGAACGGGTGGGCGAACCGCGCCGGCTTCGGCGGCGCGCCCGCGACGCCGGTCGGACTCGGCTCGACGCTCTTCCTCGGGATCACGGGGGGCGCCTCGGTCCCCTTCGCCCTCGCCCTCGGGGTCGGAGCAGCGCCGGGCGTCACCTTCCCCTTCGGACTCCTCAACCTCTCCCTCGCCGTCCCTCCCGTCGTCTTCTTCAACGGCTTCCTCGGCGGGCCGGGCGGGAGCACGAACGCCTTCGGCGAGGCGATCGTCCCGATCCAGATCCCCCCCTCGGGACCGGCCGGGGCGGCCGTCGCGCTCCAGGGGGTCCTCCTCGACGCGACGATCCCGGCGGGGATCCGGCTCACGAACCCGGAGACCGTCGTCCTCGTCCCGTAGCGGGCGCCGCTACGGGCCCGCGCGAGCCAACCGCGCCATCACGCTGTGGCGGCGGCTGTATCCGAAGTAGATGAGGAAGCCGATCAGGAGCCAGACGCCTAGGCGCCACCAATTCCCCACCGGGAGCGAGAACATGAGGAGGAGGCAGGAGCAGATCCCGAGGATGGGGACCACCGGCACCCACGGGCAGCGGAACGGCCGCTCGGCCTCGGGGTGCTTCTTCCGCATGATCAGCACGGCCGCGCAGACGATGAGGAAGGCGAGGAGCGTCCCGATGTTGGTCAGCTCGAGGAGGGCCTTGATCGGGAGGAGTCCCGTCATCGTGGCGACGAAGACCCCGATGAGGATCGTCGCCTTCCACGGCGTCCGGAACCTCGGATGCACGGCCCCGAAGAAGCCGGGAGGGACCATCCCGTCCCGCGCCATCGCGAGGAAGACACGGGGTCCGGAGAGCATCATCACGAGGAGGACGGAGGTGATCCCCGCGACGCCCGCCGTCGCGATGATGACCTCCGACCAGGGGAGACCCGCCTGCCGGAAGGCGTCGGAGACTCCGGCGTCGACGCTAATCTTGTCGTAGGGGACCATCCCGGTCAGCACGGCGACCACGGCGATGTAGAGGACCGTGCAGATGAGGAGGGAGGCGACGATCCCGATCGGCACGTCCTTCTGCGGGCGCTTGGCCTCCTCCGCGTGCGTCGAGACGGAGTCGAACCCGATGTACGCGAAGAAGATGATCGCCGCCCCCGCGAGCATCCCGAGCGGCTTGCCGTCGGGCCCCGTCTGGCCGGCAAGCGTGTGGCCGAAGAAGGAGATGCCGGTCATCCCGTACGGGGCGAAGGGCTTCCAGTTCTCGGGCATCACGTAGAACGCGCCGACGAGGATCACGAAGAGGACGGCGGCCACCTTGATGCCGACCATCGTCGCGTTGAACCCCGCGCTCTCGCGGATCCCCTTGACGAGGACCGCCGTGACGACGGCGACGATGAGGACGGCCGGCAGGTTGATGATCCCGCCGGTCGAGATGAAGTGCCCCGTCATCGGGTCGTACTGGATGGGGGGCCCGGCGAAGGCCGTCGGGACGTGGATCCCGATCTTCGCGATCACGGCCTGGAAGTAGCCCGACCACCCGTTCGCCACGGTCGCGGATCCCACCGCGTACTCGAGGACGAGGTCCCAGCCGATGATCCAGGCGAAGAGCTCGCCCAGCGTCGCGTAGGCGTAGGTGTAGGCTGACCCCGCGATCGGGACCATCGAGGCGAACTCGGCGTAGCACAGCGCCGCGAAGACGCAGGTGATCCCCGCGAACACGTAGGAGAGCATCAGGGCGGGTCCCGCGACGTTGTGGGCGGCCTCCCCCGTCGCGACGAAGATCCCCGCGCCGATGATCGCGCCCACCCCGAGGCTCGTCAGCTGCACGGGACCGAGGACGCGGCGCAGCCGGTTCTCCCCCTTCATCTCCTGGAGGAGGAGGGAGAGGGGCTTCCTGGCGAAGAGCGTGTTCGTCATGCGTTCGTCCCGAGGTGAGGGGGAAGGAAGCGAGGGCGCGATCGCCCTCCGAGACCGCCTCCGATCAAGGGCACGGGGATTCCGGCGGGGACGAGGAAGGGGCCCGGCCCGGTCGTAGTCGAGGCGGTCGCCGCCCCTACTCCGCCGTGCGCGGGCTTCTCCAGGGACGGGGAAGGTAGCGGGCGCCCGCGTCCGGGGTCAACGAAGGGAAGGCCGCCTCCCACGCGAGCGGGCTCCTCGGCAACCCCCCTGGCGACTCTCCGTCCCGAACCGGCGACGGGGCGCCGCTATCGCGTCAGCCGAAGCGTCTTCACTTCGTGGGGGCGGAGCGCCACGTCGAACGACGCCCCCTTCACCCCCAGGTCGCGCCCACCGCGTTCGAGCTGGTCGGTCTCCTCCACCTTCTTCGCCTCGAACGGGAGGGTGACCCGCGCGGTCGCCGGCCGCCCGTGCGCCTCGTAGAGCCGCAGGACGAAGCCTTCGCCCTCCTCCGCCTTCTTGAACGCGCTCGTGATCACGCCCGCCCCCTCCACGGACAGCAGCGAGTGGACGGCGGGCCACTCCCCGCGGTGTGCGGCCTCGACCAACGGCTCGAGCGGAGAGTTGAACTCGACGCCGCGCCTGGGGACCTCCGCGTCGCGCCAGTCCCCCTCGTGCGGGACGACCGCGTAGCGGAACTCGAAGGAGCCGATCCCCGCCGTCTTGCCGGGATCGGTCGGCGACCGGTGCGCCGTGATCCGGACCCGGCTCCCCTTCACGTCGAAGCCGTACCGGCCGTCGTTCAGGATCGCGACGCCCCGCTTGCCGTCGGAGACGTCGACCCAGCGGATCGCGGGCGCCTCCTTCCCGTCCGCCGGGCGCTCGATCGAGCCGAAGGGGACCTCGAAGGTCGCCTTCGATTCCCCGAGCGCGAAGGGCCAGGCGATCTTCACGCACCGGTGCGGGTCTTTCCAATCGAGGCGGACGCGCGCGTCGACCCGTCCGAGACCGTCGCGAACCTCGAAGTCCTGCGAGACGGAGGAGCCATCGCGACGGCCCGAGAGCGTGCCGCCCCCCGCCCACGCCTCGGCGGCCCGCCCCTCGAGCGCGACGCCCTCCCCCTCGATCGGAAGCTCCCACGCGTTCCCCCGGTCCTCGAAGACCGCCACCTCGCCCCCGGGGCGAGCGAGCCACTCGGGGCCGGCGCGCAACGATCGGAGGAGACCTCCCTCCTCGTCGAACCCGAGCTGGATGAGGCGGTCGTGGACGGAACGCCAGTGGGCAGGGTTCGTCGCGGGCGGCCCGATCCGATAGGTGCGCCAGCCGCAGCCGGGGATGTCGCGGGCGACGAAGGAGACGCGCGCCGTCGCGCCCGAGGTCTCCTGGAAGGCCGGCGTGAGCATACGGCCTTCCTCGTCGAAGACGGCGAAGGGACGTCCCTCCGAGACGACCCACCCCTCGACCAGGTCGGAGCGCTTCCAGGGGAGCGGGTTCCAGACGACGAGCGCGCGGTCCTCGCGCGCGACAGAGGCGGTGTCGATCCGCGAGGCGAGGACGGCGAGCGCCTCGCGCCGCGTCGCGCGCGCGACCTCGAAGACCTCCTCGTACTGCTCGGCGGCGTCCGCGTAGATCTCGTCGATCCCCGACCCGCAGAGGAGGTCGTGGAACTGATTGAGGAGGGTGAGGCGCCACGCCCTCGTGAGGTCGGCCCTCGGGACCTCGTAGCCGTGGAGCGAAGCGAGCGCCGCGACGGTCTCGGCGGCGGGAAGCTCGTGTTCGGCCCTCCGGTTGTTCCGCTTGTGGTCCCCTTGGCTCGTCCAACATCCGGGGAAGACGAAGTTCACCTCCCCCTCGTGGACGTCCGCGACCTTCCCCTTCTCCCGCAGCCGGGCGACGAAGTCGTGCGCGCGGCCGAACTTCACCGACGGGAACGCCTCGAGCGAGTCGAAGAGCGCCGCCTTCTCGATGGCGTCGCGCGTCGGACCTCCCCCGTGGTCGCCGACGCCGACGAGGACGAGCTGCTCGTCGAGCCCGGTCTTGTCTCCCGCCTTCAGCGCCTCGCGGCCGAGCGCGGGGTCGATCCCGTCCGCCTCGACCATGTACCAGCGCGGCGGGCGGATGCCGAGGACCTCCGAGCCGTCGGGCCCCCGCCACCGGAAGGTGCGCGCCTCCTCCCACGGCCGGAAGAATACGTAGGCGTCGAGTCCGCACCCCTTCGCGATCGTCGGGAGCGTCGAGGGGTGGCCGAAGGTGTCGGGCATCCAGCCGACCTTCACGTCGACGCCGAACTTCTCCTCGAAGTAGCGTTTGCCGTAGAGCCACTGTCGGACGAGCGACTCCCCCGTCGGCATGTTCGTGTCGCTCTCGGCCCAGGTCCCGCCGACGACCTCCCAGCGCCCCTCCTTCACGCGTTCGCGGATCTCCTCGAAGAGCGCCGGCTCGTCCTCCTCCATCCAGGCGTAGGACTGGGCCGCGCCGTGGGAGAAGGTGAATCCCGGGTACCGCTTCATGTTGTCGAGCGCCGCGCGGAAGGTGTCACGGCAGACCTGCTTCGTCTCCGGGATCCGCCAGAGCCACGCGAGGTCGATGTGGGCGTTGCCGGCGAGGTGGAGCGCGGCCTTCCTGACGCGCGGATCGACGCGCGCGGCGGCCTCCTCGCTCACCTTTTTCGCCTCGGCCGCGATCTTCTCCCCGTCTCCGGTCGACGCGACCCCGAGGAGCCGTTCGATCGCGCCCTCGACCCTCGCCCCGGCCTCCCCCGCCACCTTCCACTCGGCGAGGCATCTCTCGAGCTCGGGGCTCTCGAAACACACGAACCCGCGTGGCCCTTCCTCCTCCCACGTCTTCACGTTGAACCGCCACTGATCGGTGCGCGTCTCCCCTAGCGGGTACCAGCCGGAATCCCCGCTGAAGGTCGGGACCTCCACCGCCCTGTCGCCGCGGATCTCCGCGGGGCCCGGATGGAGGATCCTCGCACGAGCCCGAACG